>NZ_JBBMFF010000001.1:0-564 GCF_040096185.1 Faecousia intestinalis
ACGCAGTTTGAACCGAATTCCTTTCTCAGTCGTGCGATGCTGGTCGGTGCAGTATGGCATTCGCTCTATTAATTTTGCCGTTGAGAAAAAAAGCAGGACAATCCTCTGTATAACCGTCTCTGGCACACCCAATCTTGTTGAACAAGGCAACACGTTATCTGGCTGATAAAAAGGAGGGTAGAACAATGCGAATAAGGCTGACGTCAGTTTTATTGGCGATATTGCTTATTCTTTCTTTGGTATTTTTATCGGCCTGCGCCCCAACGGCTGCTTCGTCAGCAGAACCGACGGAGACGACAGTGCCAGCGGATTTGCCCGTTATGACCAAAATTTGGATCACGCCGGAATGCTATCAAGCCCATCCGGAGAACGCCGTTTATAACGCGCAGGGCGATCGGCTCTGCACTGACGGCGCTACGATGGAGGTTCTGGAGGCAGAAGGACCGGATATCAACGGCATGAGCAGCCAGCGACTTCCGGATACCAGACAACTGCGTTTTGTCCTGACCGGAGGGAGCGGCTGGGTCAACGTGCAGTGCGAACAGCTGTTTTTCCACTTGAATG
>NZ_JBBMFF010000002.1:0-772 GCF_040096185.1 Faecousia intestinalis
GCGGCAGGCCGCTCCCCTACAACGCACGACTGGAGGCAGGCGTTCTTATTCGCCCTCAGCCACCCCGTAATAGGCCTCATAGGCCTCGCGGAGCTCGCCGGTCGTGACGTCCGGCCCGATGACGAGCCATGCGGGCGTCGCGTCCGGGTCATATTCCGCCGGGAGGAACTCCAGCGACAGCATGATGCGGGACGTTGTGTTGAATTCGCGAAGCAGACCCGTCACGGTCCACTGCGTGCCGTCGGCCTCCATCGTGCCGGTCAGCATGCCCTGCGTGCAGGTGTAGGTGTCGTTGAGCTTGTCGGTCACGACGCTGCCCTCCACCGTGCAGGGGTAGTCCCTGCCGCCGATGTGCAGCGTGACCGTGCACGTCGCTTCTCCATCCTCCACGCGGCTCTCATAGTTCACGGTTCCGACGGGCAGGAGGCCGTCCTGCTCCTCGCCCGTGGCTGCCGTGTCCGGGAAGACCGTCTGCAGCGTTTCCGGCGACGAGAGGGCCCAGAGCGTTTCATCGCGCATGTTGTCGGGGTCCGGCTCGCTCCACCATGCGCAGGCAGACAGCAGGACCAGAGCAAAGACTGTGAGCAGGGATACGAGTTTTTTCATGGTACGTCATCCTTTCTGAACAGTTTTGGCATCCTTGTATGTAGGTGAGGGGACAGCCGGGCCCGGCGACGCACTTGCAGCCCGTACAAGCCATCGTTAAAATGGTATGCACTCCCGAATTGTCATTGCGAGGGCGCTTCGCGCCCGTGGCAATCTCACGCACCAA
>NZ_JBBMFF010000003.1:0-1348 GCF_040096185.1 Faecousia intestinalis
TTGAGTCCTTCCCGGATGGTATTGACAATCTCCTGATCGGGATTGAGCTTGATTTTCATGTTCGCCACCTCTTTCTTGATTGTGGCTTTATCATACCGCAGGACAAATCTTTTTTATGTGACGAGGTTACATTGATAAAAAAATCCGGTGCTTTTTGAGCACCGGATTTTAAGAAGGTGAATTACGCTTTCCACAGACTGTGGAGGTTGCAGTAGGCGTAGACCGCTTCGACCTCATCACCCTCGCAGAGAGCAAAGCAGACCTCCGGCTTTTCGCCGGGATGCAGCTCTTTCCGCTGATTGCCCTGCTTGGTCTGGAGAGATACCCACTCGATGTAGTGCTCCGGCAGCATGGGGTGCTCCACGGAGCCGACCTTGACATGGACGATGCCGTTTTCCACAGTCCAGACAGGGACGTGCTTCTCCACGGCGGCGTCGGTGGTGCCGGGAACGATCTCACTCATCGGCTCACCGCAGCAGATGACGGGAACGCCCGTGTCCTTGACCTTGGCAATGATGTTACCGCAATGCTTGCAAATATAAAACTTCTGCTCCATGATGATTCTCCTTTTCTTTCTTTAATAATTCCCCGCGTGAATTTCAAAGTAGCTCTGGGGATGGTTGCAGGCGGGGCAAACCTCCGGGGCTTTCTCACCCACGACGATGTGACCGCAGTTGCGGCACTCCCACACCTTGACCTCGCTTTTGGCGAAGACCTGCGCCGTCTCTACATTGCGCAGCAGGGCGCGGTAACGCTCCTCATGGTGCTTTTCGATGGCAGCGACCAGACGGAAACGCTGTGCCAGCTCGTGGAAGCCCTCCTCATCGGCGGTTTTGGCAAAGCCGTCGTACATATCCGTCCACTCGTAGTTCTCGCCCTCAGCGGCGGAGAGAAGGTTTTCGGCGGTGTCGCCAATGCCGTTCAGCTCTTTGAACCACAGCTTGGCGTGTTCCTTCTCGTTATCAGCGGTTTTGAGGAACAACGCCGCGATCTGCTCGTAGCCTTCCTTCTTGGCCTTGGAGGCAAAATAGGTGTACTTGTTGCGTGCCTCGGACTCGCCGGCAAAGGCGGCCATCAGGTTTTTTTCTGTTTGAGTACCTGCGTATTTCGTTTCTTTCATGGTCGATGCTCCTTTCAGCTTTTCTGCTTTCATTATATCAGAATTATGATTCCGTTCTGTAACAAAGTCACATTATTTCAAGCAATTTAGTCTGTTCTTATCCCGTAGCGTAATCGCGCCGCGTCTTAGTTCCACAAGCCCGTCCTCCGAGAAGCTTTTGAGCATCCGTGCCACCGCCTCCCGCGCCGAGCTGATGTGCTGGGCGATCTGCTCATGGGTCATGCGTAT
>NZ_JBBMFF010000004.1:0-725 GCF_040096185.1 Faecousia intestinalis
ACCCTGTTATCCGACCATGCCCTGCGAGATTGCCACGTCGCTTCCCTCCTCGCAATGACAATCTGGGGGCCGTTTCCGATCTAGCGCACGAACTCCATACCGTCATCGCGAATGCGGATGGTACAAGTCTCTCCTGCAGAGAGAGCCATGGAATCCAGGGGCTCTGTCTCCAGATAGCTTTCGATCTTCACGGTAAGCGCGGCGTCCTGCGCAGTGAGATACAGCTTCCCGCCCCTCTGCACACAACGGATATGGCTTTCCCCGCTGCCGGTCGCCTCCAGATAGAGGTCATCAACAACGCAGGCCCGTACCGTATAGTCCATATTCTCGCCCGTGGTCTCAATGCCCGAGCCGGTGAACACGGCCCTTTGGACCCCGCTTCCTTCTACGCCCCACAGGGCCAGATCCGTGCTGACGCGAACGTAAGCATCCGGTCCTCCATCCACAAAGTCAGCCTCAAGCCTTTTGCTGTATGGAAGCGTCAGGTAGAAGTACGGAGGCGCGTCAACACCGCCCAACACGCTGTCTATGATCTGCATATCACCGCTGAAATCAAGATCGTCATACTCCAGTGTCTCTCCCTTCGCATTCCGGAACCGATATGCGCTGTTGGCATCAAACGAAACCAGCATCTCCTCCGGCTCCGGATGCTGCTGCCGGTATTCGCAGACAGCGGAAAAAGCGACAAGCAGGCAGAGAAATACGACCAGTAAAATCGGGATCGC
>NZ_JBBMFF010000005.1:0-791 GCF_040096185.1 Faecousia intestinalis
CTCCGCGCAAAATTCTCCGCGTCGGCGCGACGAAGACCATCGGCGACTATATCCTCCCGCCCGCCATCTGCAGCTTTGTCCGCGCGCCGGAGCACGAGCTGCAGTTCACCGTGGACAACACGACGCGCCTGCTCGGGCAGCTCGAGGCGGGGCAGCTGGATTTTGTGGTCGTGGAGGGCATTTTCGACAAGCGCCGCTATGACAGCTTCCTGCTGCGGGAGGAGCCGTATATCGGCATCTGCGCGGCCGGGCACCGCTTTGCCGGGCGGCGCGTCACGCCGGAGGAGCTGCTGACCGAGACGCTCCTGCTGCGGGAGCCCGGCTCCGGCACGCGCAGCATCCTCGAGCGCGAGCTGATGCAGGTGAGCTACAGCACGGCGGCCTTCTCCCGGACGATCTGCATCAGCAGCTTTCCCGTCATCCGCGCGCTGACGGCGGCGAACTGCGGCATCAGCTTTCTCTATGAGGCCGTGGTGCGCGGCAGCCTGGAGATCGGCAGCTTCACCTGTCCCCCGCTCACCGGACGGCACGAGCTGAATGTCGTTTTCCTGCAGCATACCGGCGCAGGCAGCCTCGCCCGCGAATTCGTCGCGCCAGTCATGGAGCAGCTTCCCTGACCGGCCGACAGAAATACCGGCGACGAGCGAACGATCGGTACAGACCGCCGATAAAACGCACAAACCGATTGCGTCTGTAGCGGCGTTCCCTGAGCGCCATGCACATCTGCAAATTCCCACGCACTCCGTCGACCGCACAGGTTCCCGGATTTGTCATTGCGAGGAGGCCAACGG
>NZ_JBBMFF010000006.1:0-1335 GCF_040096185.1 Faecousia intestinalis
GACTTCAAGCGGCTTTTCATACTTTCTATCGGATTGCGATCATGCTGCAATGAAAACTCTTCGTTCAGAATTTCCAATCGGCTTTCAAGCGCTTTCAGCGCACAGCGGTATTGCAGCATGACTTCCTGATACTTGCGATTTTCACTTAAAAGGCGCTGGCATTGCAGATCATCCAAGCCTTTATCTGCCGCAACCGTCAAACCAAATAGATTTTCACTCATAGCTTCTCCATTCCGCAGGGATAGGCGCTTTGCGCTGTCTGCCGCTCTTGTGTTACGACCTGATAAAAGCTGTATCCACCGGAGAGATGGGCGCAAGAGAAGCCGTACTGCGTTAAAAGCCGGCAGGCCAGATAGCTGCGAAGCCCTGTCTGGCAATTCACATAGACAGGCTTGTCCCGCTCTAACTCGTCCAAATGCTCCCGCAGATCGTCCAGCGGAAGATTGCGGAATCCATTCAAATGCCCACGCCGATATTCGCCTTCCGTACGGACATCCAGCAGCGTAACGCTGCCATCGCAAGGCAAGTCCGCCCAAAAGCTCTCCGGAGTTTGCAGTGTCAGTTCTTCCTGCTCCTTGATCACACCGCCTACATAATACGGCAGGCCGCAGTTGGCATAGGACACATAGCCGCTGCGCTCGATCATGATGATCTGCGCGTGTTCATCCAGACGGCGGATGCGGGCAGCGGCAGAAGCACCGCCCGCCACACCGCCTACGATCACAACTTTCATCTTGCGCCCTCCACCATTGCGGCGATCTCCGACTTGGGCCGATAGCCGACCGATTTGGCGACGGCTTTCCCGTCCTTGAATACGACCAGCATCGGGATGCTGGATACCTGAAAACGCATCGCCAGCTCCATTTGCTCGTCCACATTGACCTTGCCCACCTTGAGCGCACCACTTTTTTCTTCGGCAAGCTCATGCAGTATGGGAGAGAGCATTTTGCACGGTCCGCACCAGTCCGCGTAGAAATCCAGCAGGACGGGCTTGTCGGAATGCAGTACCTCATTTTCAAAATTCGCAGCAGTAATTTTCAATTCAGCCATGAGAAAGGCTCCTTTCTGTTATCCTTAGTTATTCTTTGTTTTTCAGCTTGCAAATGGCAGCCAGTTTCTTTGACAGCATAGCGTTCCTCCCTTAATCCTGCAAGGATTTGTAATAGAGCATACAGTGGCAGAATCCCTCAAAGCCCGGATCTGCAATTTGATCCTTAAACTCCTGACACATGCATTTGGTTTCCTCCGTACGCTCCACGCGGCAGGGACAGTATCCGCCGGTGCGCTTGAGTCCTTCCCGGATGGTATTGACAATCTCCTGATCGGGATTGAGCT
>NZ_JBBMFF010000007.1:0-611 GCF_040096185.1 Faecousia intestinalis
CGTCTGCGTCAGGTGGCCGCCGCGCGGGGCGTAGTCGTTCGTCGAGAGGACGCGGTCCCCGACACTCGTGCTCGTCGCCTGGCCCCACTGGTTATAGCCGAAGGAGTAGATCTGGTGCTGCGCGGTTCCGCTCCGGTAGGTCTTGCGGTCGAGGGTGGCAAGGCGGCCGTTTTCGTAGCCGTAGTCGATGGCGGCGACGCCGTGGCGGTAGACCATGGTCGTCCGGCGGCTGTTGGCGTCGTAGGTATAGTTCGTCTCGCGGCCGAGGGCGTCCTTCGTCTGAAGGAGCTGCTCCGTCAGCGAGTTATAGTCGTAAAGCGTCGTATTGCCGTTGACGTCCGTCACGCGTTGGGTGTGGTTGCGGTCCGGCGTCGCGACGGCGCTGCTCTCGAGGTACTTCTGCTCGTTTTTCTCCGTCGAGGTCAGCTTGGAGCCGATGACGTTTCCCGCCTCGTTATAGGTCGTGGTGCTCTTGATCCCGGCGACCGAAGCGGAGGTGACGTCGTGGGCGGCATTGTAGGTATAGGTGTACTTTGCGCCGTTTGCAGCCGTGTAAGAGGTCAGGTCTGTGCCGGTATACCCGGCCTTTTCCGTGCCAGTGCCGGTCTGCG
>NZ_JBBMFF010000008.1:0-672 GCF_040096185.1 Faecousia intestinalis
GTTTTTGATTATTGGACGATGATCTTCCCGTCGGCAAAGTCCGTGATCACGCAGCCGCCCGCCGGGAACTGGTAGGTATCCTTCAGGTCTTTTAAATGCAGCGTAACTTCACCGGGACTTTCGGAGACGATCCGGAGCGTATTGTCCTGCCAGTATACCTGCAGGTCGCTCTCCTGCTCGCCGGTCAGTGTGTAATAGAATTCGTCTGTGCTTGGAAAGGATACTTGCCCAAACCATCCCCTTGCACTGTATGAAGCTACCTCACCCTTCAGACGGAAGCCGGTCGCTGTCAACTCCAGCCACTGATCATCTGCCTCATTCATCAGTTCGATTAGGAGATAAATTTTATCGCTATCTACCCGCATCCATGCATTTTTGGATGTGACTTCAAAACGCAGCTTTTCCGTATCTGGAATCAGGTACTTTGGCATTGTAGCTGTAACACCCATTGGCCAGGTACTTTCACGCAGGATTTCCATCGTAGAATCCGCTGTTACCTCACCGTCAGCTCCTGTATGCAGGTATTTGCCTTCCGCGTTGTATAGCCAATTACTAATGTAGTAGGGAGAAACCCAGATGTTTGTCATCGGTTCCGATTTCTGCTTTGTGCAGCCGAATAAGAGCGAGGAAATCACTATTACAATTACAATAAAAATTGCTATTCCTTTATGC
>NZ_JBBMFF010000009.1:0-615 GCF_040096185.1 Faecousia intestinalis
GGTCCCATGGCGGATAACAACACAAACCAGGCTCCTTGGGAAGCATACAAGTATCAGATCAAGCAGATTGTCATTGGTAAGGACATCACCTATATCGGCAAGTTCAACTTCTTCCGGTGTAGCAGACTGGAAACCGTGACCTTCGAGGAAGGCAGCAAACTGGAGCGCATCGGCTGGGGTGCTTTCGGTTACAGCAGCCTGCCCGCTATCACCATTCCTGACTCTGTTACACAGATCGATGGCTATGCTTTCTACTACTGCTCTAAGCTGTCCAATGTGGAGATCAGTGAAAACAGCAAGCTGACCAGAATGGGCGAATACGTATTCAAGGCCGACACAAGCCTGACCAGCCTCTACATTCCTGACTGCACTGTTCAAATCGGTGCAGGCCTCTTCCAGGATGCTATCGCAAATGTTACGCTGTATGTCGCGGAGAACTCCTATGCGCAGTCCTATGCTAAGAAGTACGGCATTGCTTATGAAACACGGAAAGCGAAGTTGACTGTTGTCGCTTCCGGCACTTGCGGAGAGAACGCCTCATGGACGCTAGACTCTGAGGGTGTTCTGAATATCACCGGGGACGGTCCCATGGCGGATAACAACACAAACCAGGCT
>NZ_JBBMFF010000010.1:0-2230 GCF_040096185.1 Faecousia intestinalis
GCTACAGACGCAATTGGTTGGTGCGTTTTCGCCGGAATCGCCCTGTTATCCTGCCGTGTACTGCGAGATTCCCACGTCGCTTCGCTCCTCGGAATGACACGTCAGGTAGTGCTGTGGTACATCAGTTCCCTCACGCAATTTAATTACCCCGTACAAGGCGCTCCATGAGCGCCGCTACAGGTGCAGAACGCGATCGGTCTGTACATTTTATCGGCAGTCCGTCCATTCCGGAAAAATTTTCCGCTATTTGCAAAATTGGGGCTTGCTTTTTCGAAAAAAATCGATACAATAATATCCATAAAACGATGCTGCAGGGAGTAGGAACTGTGCGTTAAGTACCGGTCGGATGGGAGGTTGCCGCCGGGCGAAGGAGCTTCGGCTCCGCGATACGGTTACCGCAACCGCCTGAGCAAGATCCCCGTGCATTCCGGGGATAGCATCGCATATTGAACCTCCTCCATTTTATCGGAGGGTGCATTCGCCACACTCCGGAGAGTGGCGGATCTTTTTTTACCCCCCTGCGCAATGGGGTGCGTCCGCACACTCTCATTCCGTAAGGAGGAATTTTTTATGTCAACCAAGCTGTTCACCCTCGGCCTGCGCGCGGCCGCCCGTCCGTCATTCCGGAGAGGAGGGATCGGGCATGGCTGCTGAAAAGAAAGTGCTCGCTCCCGGCCTGTATGCCTCGCCGTTTTCCAAGGCCTACTGGCGTGACGCTGCCCGTGAGCTCGGCAAGGTCCGCATGCTCGCCGTCGCGGCCATCCTCATCGCCGTCCGCGTGGCACTGAAGTCCGTCGCCATCCCGGTCGCGCCCCCGACGCTGATGATCAACCTCGGCTTTTTCGTCAATGCGCTCGGCGCGATGATCTTCGGCCCGGTCGTTGCCATCCTTGCGGCGGCCATCAGTGATACGCTTGGCTGTATCCTGTTCCCGACCGGCGTATACTTCTTCCCGTTCATCTTCACGGAGATCGCCGGTTCCCTTATCTTTGCTCTGTTCCTGTACCGTGCGCCGCTGACGAACCTTCGTGTGACGCTCTCCCGCTTCTGCGTGAGCTTCTTCGTGAACATCGTCATCCAGACGCCGATCATGCTGCTGTATTACCAGATGGTCCTTGGCAAGTCCTATGCGATCTTTGACCTGCCGCGCATCTGCAAGAACCTCGTGCTCTTCCCGCTCGAGTCGCTGCTTCTCATCCTGTTCCTGAATGTCATCACCCCGCTGACCTACCGCATGAAGCTGACGTATGAGCCGCCGAAGAAGCTGAAGATCACCGGCCGCCTCGTCGCCTTCCTGCTGGCGCTGCTGATCGTCGGCTCGTGCGCCACGGCGGGCTATGCATGGTATGACTACAACACGCGCAATCACGCCACCTCGCTCGAAAGCGACGAGCGCGCCGCGCTGAACCACAGGCTGGCCGACTATCTCGGCGTGGACGACAACACGCTCGTCCTTGTGAACGTGGTCACGAAGACGGCCTTCCACGACGAAGAGACCGTCACGTTCACGACCTACACCATCACGGGCGAGGTCGACGATCCCGCCGTGCTGTGGACGCTCAAAAACTCCGTCGCCAAGGGCGAGAAGTACGAGGGCATCCTCACCGTCGGCGAGAAGGGCACGGCCGTCCTCAATAAGGCGGATGACAGCCTCATCGAGATCGCCACCGAGGCACCGAAGGAAAAGTAAAAGGTAAACAGACGTGAAAGCAAGCTCCCCGGCTTCCGCCGGGGAGCTTGCTGTATTTGCGGCACCGCTTCTATGGCGCAAGGCACCCAGGTTTGTCATTGCGAGGCCCCAACGGGGCCGTGGCAATCTCATGCAGGCAGTTGCGATTTCGCCGATGGCTTCCCTGTTGTCCGGCCGTGTTCTGCGAGATTGCCACGTCGCTTCGCTCCTCGCAATGACACGTCGGGAGCATTCACCATTATAACGATAGGCTGTTCAGATCGGCAGCATTGCGCTGGGGCCGGCTGTCCGCTCCCCTACAACGGCGTGTGCGATCGGCGACAGTGCGCACAAATCTGCTGCTGCCAAAGGCGGTCACTGACCGCCGCTACAGACGCAATCGGCTTTTACGTTTTTAACGGCAGCCTGTACGAATTGCAAGTGCCTTCCCGAGATTGCCACGGGCGCGAAGCGCCCTCGCAATGACAAGTCGGGGGCATTCACTATTTTAACGATGGCCTGTACTAGACGCAGGTGCAGCGCCGGGGGGGGGGGGGGGGG
>NZ_JBBMFF010000011.1:0-704 GCF_040096185.1 Faecousia intestinalis
TACTTATGAAATTTGCTGCATGGCGCAAGGTTCTGTCCATTTTTCTTCTCGCGGTGTTCCTGTGTGCGGTCCCGTCTCTGCTGACAGCCTGTTCCCGCAGCCCTGCCTCGGGCAGCACAGAATTGCTCGACAGCACGCAGCTTTATTTTATCGAACTGGGTCGGCTCGTTCCGGGCTTTGAGCAGCCGATGCTTGACAGTTTCCGGGAGGCAGCAGAAAAGCTCGATGCCTGCGTCAAGGCGCATGATGCGTATTTTGCGGAGTATCCGGATGCAAAGGCGGCATTCGCGCTCATGGTGCAGCTCCCGGATGTTCTGGAGCAGAATCTGGGAGCTTCCGGGGAAGACGGCTACGATCTGCGTCAGCTTCCGCAGGATTGGTATTCCTGCGTGATCGATCTGTGGCGCTTTGTGTATCCGGGTGTTTACGGTGCAAAATACAGCACGAAAGCTCCGAATGATGCAGATCTGCTGAAGTGGCTCGCGGATGACGGCTTCTCCGATGGTTCGTCCCCCTGCCATTGGTGGCTGGACGGTTATCTGCTCGGCTCCCGCCAGCATGTGCAGTGGCCGACGGCGGTCGAATGGCCGTCGCATTGAGATTGGAAAAAGGTCCGGCAGCGCTTCGGCGCTGCCGGATCATTTTGTGCCCTGAATTCGCCGGGGCTTTCCTGTTATCCGACCGGGTACTGCGAGATTGCACCC
>NZ_JBBMFF010000012.1:0-2470 GCF_040096185.1 Faecousia intestinalis
CCACGATGCGGCCGGGTACTGCGAGATTGCTACGTCGCTTCGCTCCTCGCAATGACAAGCTTGGGAGCCTTACACATTCGCCGGAAATATCTCCAGATTTGCAGCTGCCAAAGGCGGTCACTGACCGCCGCTACAGACGCAATTGGTGCATACCGTTTTCACGGCGGCCGGTACGAATCGGCAGCATTGCGCCGGGAGGGGCATGCCCCTCCCCTACAGCGCATTGCGGGAAGCTATGGGAAAAACTCCACTTTCCACTCTCAATTCTCGCCGTCCGGCGGGAGGTTATCCCCGAACAGGTATCTCCAGTAATCCTGCTCGAGCACCCATGCCGAGGCGCGGAAGCGATTGCTCACGTCCTGATTGCGCTCCTCGACCTCCTCGGGCGACAGCTCGTTGCCCTGCAGCAGGATCAGCTCGTCCGACGGGGCATAATACATTGCGTTTTCCGTGATCCAGCTATGGTCGCGCAGGAGGACGAACGGTTCCGCGTCCGAGAACACGTCCCGGCCCATATAAAGCCGCGAGTCAAAGTCCAGCCCGAACAGGTTCGACAGCGTCGGCAGAATGTCGAGCGTGCAGCACAGGCTGTCCACCCGCTCCGGCTTCATGCCCTTTTTATAAAGGATAAAGGCGTTGCGGTAGCGCTCGAACCGCGTGTCGATCTCGTGCCCGGCAAGCTCGCTCTGCTCCTCGTCCGTCAGACCATAGGGATAGTGGTCGCCCGTCAGGGCGATGACGGTGTTCTCCGCCACGCCAGCCTCGTCCAGCCGCTGCAGCAGCAGCTCCAGCGCACGGTCCAGCTCGATCTGGCAGGCGAGATAGGCCCGGACGGAGCCGCTGTAGGGCAGGTCCTTCACAAGGTCCTGATTCTTTTTCGCCATGGCGTTGCCGTTGAAATTATACTCCAGATGACCGGAGACGGTCATGTAATACGCATGGAACGGCTCGCTCCCCATGTAGTCTGCCGTCGTCTTGTCGATCATCTCGATGTCGGATTCCGGCCACGTCGCCTCGACGTCCAGCCCGTTTCCGAGCGCACGGTAGACATAGCCGAGGTTCGGATGCGACAGATTGCGGTCATAATAGGTATAGGTGTGGTCGTGATAGGCATAGGCGCTGTAGCCGAGGCGCTTGAGCTGCTGAGCCATCGTCAGCGGCATGGCGTTCTCCGCGCTGTCACGTAACGACCATGTTCCCGGCTTCGGGATCGTGCCGGTCAGGGCGGCATACTCGCCGTCCGAGGTCGAAACGTCCCAGTACGGCGTGTAGAAGTTCGTGAAGTTAAAGCCCTCCGTCTGCAGCTTATAGAGCGTCGGCGTCAGC
Source organism: Faecousia intestinalis (assembly GCF_040096185.1). Lineage (NCBI taxonomy): Bacteria > Bacillati > Bacillota > Clostridia > Eubacteriales > Oscillospiraceae > Faecousia > Faecousia intestinalis. Next base: position 1,327 of record NZ_JBBMFF010000012.1, read on the forward strand.
TCCGGGTCGATGGCGAGGTACGAAAAGCTCTCCGCCGTAATGAGGATGAGGTTGCAGCCCTCAAACATGCCGGTCTTTTCGTTCTTGTTCGTCGGCGTGCGCGAGGAGAAGTAGGCGTTCAGCTCCGAAAGCACGTCGTTTCCCTCCGTGGGCACGGCGTCAAAATCCAGCTCCAGCACGTTCGGGCTGGTGTCGACCACCGGCTCCGGGAGGACGGTCGGCTCCGTGGCGTCCGGGACCGTCGGGGCCTCCGTCGGGGCCTCCATCGGTGCTTTCGTCTCCGTCGCCAGCTCGATCTCGCCGCCCTCGAAGCCGAACAGCAGCCGGTGTACATCCAGCCGGAACGCAGGCATCAGGCCGAGGTGGGCCGTCGTCTGCTTCATGTCGTTCGTGCTGTGATAGAGGTCATAGGCCGAAAGCGGCTGCGTGCCGAAGACCGGCAGCAGGGCCATCAGGCCGAAATGCACGGCGACGGCCAGCGCCGCAAACGCCGGGAGATACGGAAGGCGCAGCCGCGCCGCCGAAAAGCGCTTTCCGAGCACGGCGTGGCCCACGGGCGGCAGGAGCATCAGGCTCAGCGGCAGCCAGTTTTTGCGGATGGCGTGCAGCGTGACCTTCCAGAACTGCATGACCTGCCCGCCGTTTCCCATGGAATAGGCGGAGTAGAAGCAGTGGAAGATCGAGTAATACACCAGCTGCGAGGCAAAGAAGATGTAGCAAAGCCCGCTGCACACCGGCCCGAGCACGCGGTTCGCGCGCGGCGGGAACAGGCGGCACAGCGCAAACAGCAGCACCGCCGGAACGAGCGGATAGAGCATCAGCAGCACGAGCTCCGGCTGCCAGAACTGCGGGGCCGTGGCCGCATGGACGACCAGCTCCATAAAGCACAGCTCCGCCCAGAAAAACAGCAGGAGCCACCACGGCCCGAATTTACGTTTGTTCATGTTTGTTTTCCCTCCGGGATCAGATAAATTGTATGGGAACTTCCTTGCGCTGCGGGACTTGGCTCTCCCTTTGGGAGAGCTGGCGGCGCAGCCGCCTGAGAGGGAAATCGACCCTCCCCTTGCTTGCTATTGCCATTCAAAAGTGCCTGCAAGGCCCTCTCAGTCACCTTCGGTGACAGCTCTCCCAGTGGGAGAGCCAA
>NZ_JBBMFF010000013.1:0-822 GCF_040096185.1 Faecousia intestinalis
ATACCCCTTTTGAACCGTCTAAATTTTTGCCGCTCCTCCGCATTTCGGGCTTGACTTTTAATAGTTAGTCTTTCACATTTTTCTTCCCTCCGAAACTTTCGGTTGAGTATGTTCTTGACAGCCTGTTCGGCGGCGCGCAGCTCTGCACGCCGCCGTTTTCCTGCCTAAACGGCCTTGTTAAAATCGTGCAGGATGCCATATGAAAGTCACTTAACGACTTCGTCAATTTGACGAGCGCGAAAATGAAAACTACAGAATCAAAACTTTTTCAAAAAATTATCAAGAAGTTATTGACAAAATCAGGAAGGAGTGGTACTATTACGCCGACCAAAAAATTAGAAAGCTGGGAAATGAAAAATGGAATTCGTAGGAAAGATCCTTGTGCTGCTTGCACTGGCAGGCATTGCTGCCATTGAGGTTTATCATAAAGAGGAGAACACGGGTCTCATGAACCTGATCCTCGTGCTCATCGCCGCCGTCGTCGGCTGGCTGCTGCCGAAGAACGACCACGTTCTGTCCATGATCGCCGCTGTCGCTTCCTTCGCTGCTCTGTATCTCTCCGCTCATGCCGCCGGCCGTGCCGTGCGCCGTCATGACGAAGAGGAGGAGCGCCTCGCTCTTGTCCGCGCCCGCGCCTGAGCAGAAGTACCCCCCTGAAAAACCGAAAATCCTGCAGAGCCGATTTGGCTCTGCAGGATTTTTTTTGCGTGTGCACCGAAAGCCGAGGAGACTTTCCCGCCAGACTGCTTATACTAGAATCTGATAAAAAGCTTTAAAAGCTTTTTATAGCGCCGAGGGCGCGTCAGATTCTGCATGAGACGG
>NZ_JBBMFF010000014.1:0-946 GCF_040096185.1 Faecousia intestinalis
GCAGTGACCGCCGCTACAGACGCAATTGGTGCATACCGTTTTCACGGCGGCCGGTACGGATCGGCAGCATTGCGCCGAGCGAGGCATGCCCCTCCCCTACAACGCGCAAACAGCTGCCTTGCACAACTCCGGATTTTCGTCAAAATGTATTTGACATTTCGGGAGCAGGCGGATATAATAAAGATGTGGAAACCCAGACGGTTGCCACAAACATAACGTATCTCTTTCCGATTTGTGAATTAGATCATTCACAAATCAGTGAGTCGTCTGGTTGCGACAGACGGCTCACTTTTTTTCTTTCCGAAGCCAATCGGCGATCTGGCAGAGATGCCAGATGATCGAAAGAACCCAGAACAGGTCTTGAAGTGTTATGTATATCACCTCCTTTGGGATATTTCCCGCAGGAGCTATATACCTGCCTCCATTCCGCACCCGCGGGATGACAGGCAACCGTCTCTGAACCGTACACCGTCAATCGGAATCAACCATGGACGGTGGGTTTCCACGTTTCTATCGTAACATATGCAGAGAAAAAGTCAAGTATCAATTTGCGCGTTTATGAGAAAATGATACGGATTTTAGTAAGCCCCGGCGAAACGATTTGCGTTCTCGCCGGGGCTTTTTTGTGATTTGGAAGTGCCTTCCCGAGATTGCACCCCGAGGGCACTTCCTCGCGCTTCGCGCTCAGGGCGCCACGGCCCCGTTGGGGCCTCGCAATGACAAATCTGAGAGCTTCACGCCACAGAATGCGTACCGCAAAAGTTGCCAGTCTGCATGGCGCTCAGCGAGCGCCTTGTACAGGGGAATTAAACCGCAGGAGGGCACCGGTGCACCTCGCGCTCCCCTGACGTGTCATTGCGAGGAGCGAAGCGACGTAGCAATCTCGCAGTACCCGGCCGCATCGTGGGAAAGCTATCGGCGAAAACGCAACTGCCTTCCCGAGATT
>NZ_JBBMFF010000015.1:0-695 GCF_040096185.1 Faecousia intestinalis
CGCCCCTACAACGCCCCAACGAACCCCCACGAATGTAGGGGAGGGGCATGCCCCTCCCGGCGACGCACCATCGACCTGTACAATGTAACGTTAAAACGGTACCAACTGTCGTTCCAGGTTTATCCCACAAAGGAATACAATTATGAGTTATCCGCGTCGGAAAAGCCCCAGATTACCCTCTTATGATTACCGAACGCAAAATTATTATTTTGTGACGGTCTGTACTGCAAATAAGGCGCTGTTGTTCGGTGGACCAATTCCTCTGAACAAATTTGGAATGATTGCACAGAATGCATTTTTGCAAATGGAACTGCATAATCCGCATATGCAGGTGATCAAATTCGTGGTGATGCCCAATCATGTCCATGCGCTCCTCAGTCTGGAGGAGGAGACCACGGCATTGCCGGACGTGATCGGTGCCTATAAATCCCATGTCACAAAAATGATCCATGAAATCACCCCCGGTATTTCCGTCTGGCAAAGGTCCTTTCATGATCATGTGATTCGAAATCAGCGGGAATTTGAAAAAATCTGGAATTATATCGATACTAATCCAGTACGATGGACAGATGATTGTTTTTTCGAATGATAACGGGTAATGTCCGACGAACCTCCACGAATGTAGGGGCCGGGCTGGTCCCTCCCGGCGATGCATTATCTACCCGTACAATGTAACGTTAAAACGGTACCAACTG
>NZ_JBBMFF010000016.1:0-1362 GCF_040096185.1 Faecousia intestinalis
CAGTGCAGCTCCGGCTCCTGCGGAAGCTGCGCACGGAACAGGACGATGACCATGCGCCAGACCGTCCCGTCCTGATAGCTGGCGATGCGGTCGGCATCGTCCACGACACGCACCCGCGTAAAGGCCGCCTCCGGCAGGCGCAGGCCCGTCTCCTCGAACAGCTCCCGCGCAATGCCGTGCGCCTCACTCTCCCCGCGGCGCAGCCGCCCGCCGGGCAGGCCCCATGCGCCGCAGTCCCAGCGCTGCTCCAGCAGGAGCCGCCCGCGGCATTCGAGCAGGACGTTCGTTCCCATGCGCGTCGGACTGTTCGGCCTCGGCGCGGCAGGATCATGCAGATAATACGCTGCAACCGGCATGGTCATCCCCTCCTTACGCGGCATAGAGCCGGGATACGATCCACGAGACGAGCCTGCACGGCAGGAGCCTGCTCAGCAGAACTGCCGCACTGTACTGTGGTCCAATGGCATACAGAGGCTTCGTCCTGCAGCGGAGCGCCACGCGGCACAGGAAGGCCGCGGCCTTCTCCGGCGGCATACCGGTCTGCTCGTCATGCTCCATGCGGGAGACGGAGCGGCTGATGCGCCCACCGTACTCGGCGTCACCCCGGACATTTTTCTCACGCGCCGCCGTGAAGCCGGTCTTCAGATCGCCGGGCATCACGGCACAGACGTCGATGCCGAACGGCGCGACCTCGCAGCGCAGCGCACCGCTGTAGGCATTGATCGCCGCCTTTGCCGCGGAATAATACGCCTGGAACGGGATGGCGATGGGCGCGGCAACGCTGCTGACATGGACGATCCGCCCGCCGCCTGCGCGGCGCATACGCGGCAAAACGGCATGGTTCACATTTACGACGCCGAAGAAATCGACGTCGAACAGACGGCGCACCTCCTCGGGCGTGGTGCACTCCACTGCGCCCGAGATACCGAAGCCCGCGTTGTTCACCACAAGGTCGATCCGCCCGGCTTCCGCTTCGATTGAGGCGATCGTCCGCTCCACGGCGTCCGCGTCCGTGATATCGCAGGCCAGCGACGTCACGCCGGGCACCGGCGCGCCGTGCCGCGACAGGGCATACACCCGAAGGCCCTTTTCCGCCAGCGTCTGCGCTGCGGCAAGGCCCAGGCCGGAGGTCCCTCCGGTCACAATTGCAGTTTTCATAGGATCCTCTCCGGAAAAAATGGGGCCGCTGCGCAGCGCAGCAGCCCCGAGTTTTTTTAGGCAACACCGCATAATTCGCCTTCAGCCTTCGCCGGACATTTTTCGCCGATCCATCGGTCCGAAAAGTTTGAAATATTGCGCAGCCGTTGGCGGCTTTGCCGCCTTACGGATGCGGCATGCCCCTTGCGGGTACACAAAGTATTC
>NZ_JBBMFF010000017.1:0-1955 GCF_040096185.1 Faecousia intestinalis
GGCTCCGGGAATATCACCGTCTGGATCAACTCGCCCGGTGGTGACTGCGTGGCAGCCGCCCAAATCTACAATATGCTCATGGACTACAAGGGTGATGTGACCGTGAAAATCGATGGCATTGCGGCATCCGCAGCGTCCGTCATCGCTATGGCAGGCACGAAGGTGCTGGTATCTCCCGTGTCCATGCTTATGATCCACAACCCCATGACGGCGGCATTCGGCAATTCGGACGAGATGCAGAAAGCTATCAAAATGCTCGGTAGCGTCAAGGATTCCATTATCAACGCCTATGAGATCAAGACGGGGCTTTCCCGTGCCAAGCTCTCGCACCTCATGGATGCCGAAACTTGGATGGACGCAAACAAGGCTGTGGAACTCGGCTTTGCGGACGAAATCATGCAGAGAAACTCGGAATCCGAAGAGGTACCCACGCCTGCCGTTTCCATGCTGTATTCCAAGGCGAATGTGGTGAACTCTCTCATGGAGAAGATCGCCGCAAAGTGTGCCATTGAACCCAAACCCGCTGTGCCGGAGCGCACGGGACGCTCTGTAGATGAACTCAGAGCCAAGCTGAACACCATCAAAAACTACATTTAATATGGAGGTATTTCAATATGACTATCGTTGAACTGCGCGAAAAGCGCGCCAAGCTGTGGGCTACGATGGAGGGCTTCCTCGACACCCACCGCGACCGAAAAGGCGTTCTGTCTGCCGAGGACGATGCCGTTTACGCCAATATGGAGAAGGAACTGAACGATCTCACCAATGAGGTCAGACGCATGGAGCGCCGCGACGCTATTGCCGCAGAGCTTGCCAAACCCGTATCCTCTCCTATCACCGAGCAGCCCCAGAAAGCGACCAGCGAAGCCAAGACCGGCAGAGCGTCTAACGCCTACCGCGAGGATTTCGGTCTGCATCTGCGCGGCAAACGTATGCTCCACAATGTGCTCTCCGAGGGCGTGGACGCCAACGGCGGCTATCTCGTCCCCACGGAGTTTGAGAAGTTCATCGTGGACACGCTCAAGGAGGAAAATGTGATGCGCCGTCTGTGCAAGGTCATCACTACCGATAACGAGCGTAAGATCCCCGTTGCAGCGACCCATTCCACCGCTGCGTGGACTGCTGAAAATGCTGCCTACACCGAGAGCAATCCCACCTTCGCACAGAAGACCATTGATGCCTACAAGCTGACCGACCTTGTGAAGGTAAGCATTGAGCTTCTGGACGACAGTGCCTTCGATCTGGAAGAGTACATCGCCCGTGAGTTTGCCTACGCCTTCGGTGCTGCCGAGGAACAGGCATTCTGCGTCGGCACCGGTACGGGTCAGCCCACCGGCCTGTTCACCACCAACGGTGGCACGGTCGGCGTTACCGCAGCCAGTGCGACCGCCGTCACCACCGACGAGGTGATTTCCCTAATCTATGCGCTGAAAGCACCTTACCGCAAGAATGCCAAGTTCCTGATGAACGATGCTACTGTTTCCGCACTTCGTAAGCTGAAGGATTCCAACGGTCAGTATCTGTGGCAGCCCTCCCTGCAGGCGGGTCAGCCGGACAGACTGCTCGGTTACGAGATTTACACCAGCCCGTATGCTCCCACGCTGGCGGCAGGTGCGCTCTCCATTGCCTTCGGCGATTTCCAGAGCTATTGGATCGCTGACCGCACCGGCAGAACCGTTCAGCGTCTGAACGAGCTGTATTCCACCAACGGTCAGGTCGGCTTTGTTGCCACCGAGCGTGTGGACGGCAAGATCATCCTGCCGGAGGGTATCCAGCTTCTGAAGATGAAGGCGTCTTGATGAAAGGAGGCGGCGGTGATGGACGAGCTTCTTTCCAAAGTAAAAGCCAACCTTATCCTGGAACATACGGCGGATGATACCTTGCTGAAAAGCTACATCACCGCCGCTGTTTCTTACGCCGAAAGCTACCAGCACATCCCGGAGGGGTTCTATAAG
>NZ_JBBMFF010000018.1:0-2548 GCF_040096185.1 Faecousia intestinalis
CTTTGGCTAGCCCTTCCCGCTACCGGGCGGACTCGGGACTTTCACCCTATAGAACGTGCGCTCACCGGGCGCACATATCGTAAAAAGCAAAGACCATTGCGGTCTTTGCTTTTTTTCTGCAATTTTTTACTGCACGCACAGGGTGAGGGCGATCTCGGAGCCGTTGAGCGGCACGGTCTCCGCCTCGTCGGTGAAGCACTCGTACTTGAGGACCGCGCTGTACTCTCCGGCCGCGAGGGCCCGGCTCAGCGTCTGCTGCGGGGCGGTCTGCCCCGGTGCAAGCAGGTCGGAGCGCCAGAGCGCCTCGCCGTCCAGCAGCAGGGAGATGCGGAAATAGCAGGCATTGTTCTCGGGGTTATAGAGCGGCATGCTCTGCTCCTGCACGCCCGCCTGCAGGCTCAGGAAATCGAAGCCGGGAATGGAGATGGAATCCGCTTCGGACGGCTCTGTCTGCTGCGCGGACGGCGCATCCCCGGCAGCCGCCGTTTCCGTCCCGGCCGAACGGCACTGCCCGCTGCAGGTGCAGGCGGCAGGCATCCGCGCGTTCACGACCTCCAGCGTGATGCCGACGGACAGCGCGGCCACGGCGGCAAGCACCAGAATCGCCAGCGCGGCAAGCTTTGCGTTCTTTTTCATCCGTTACGCTCTCCTTCCCGGTCAGCACGGACTCAGCCCGCGGCGTTGGCCGTTTCCAGAGAGGCCGTGAAGGTGATGGTGTCGGAGTAAGTACCGGCAGCGGCATGCTCCCAGGCATAGTCGCTGATGCGGGCGACGACGAGGCAGCTGCCGCCGTTGCCGTTGACTTCCTTGGCCGAAAAGTCTCTGCCGCGGAAAATGGGCGCGGAGCCGTTGACGGCGGAGGCGAAGATGTCCTCCGGGCGATAGCTGATGCGGGCGGAGGAGTCGCTGTCGTTCACGAGGCAGAAGTTCGTCGTGGTCTCAGCAGTGACCTTGACATACTGGTCGTTCGTGATGCGGCCGGTGACCTTCACGCTGCCGATGGTGGCGTTCTTCTCGCCGTAGGGGATCTCCACGGTCGCGGGGATCGTGAGGACGTAGGTCGAGGGGACCGTCGTGGTGATGGTCGTGGTCTTGGGGGCTTCTTCTGCGCTGGCTGCCACGGCGAGGGACGCGAGCATCAGGACGGTGCAGAGGATGGCAAGGATCTTCTTCATGTTCTTTCACTCCTGAATCGTATTACGGTCATCTGACCGCCCCTCTTTTATACCGGAAATGCACCGTTTTCTCTATCAAAGAACTGTTAAATTTCGGATAAATCCTTGCGGTCACGCCTTACCGAGCAGGCAGTCGGCAAGCACCTGCGAGAAAATATCCGCGCTGCGCAGGGCCTCCTCGAGCGAATTTCCGGCCGTGCCGACCTCCAGCAGCATGGACCGCGGCGTGAGATGCTGGTTATAGCGCGAGGCGCGCAGCAGCAAATCGCGCATGAGGCCGGGCGCGCGCTGCTCGCACAGGGCCTGCAGGCGGGCGGCGTTGGCCAAATTCTGCCGCCAGCCCGGATGCTCCAGCCCGGAGCCGTTCGAGCCCATGACGAGCAGAAGCTTCGCACAGGCCTCCCCGTCCACGTCCGCACGCAGGGCCAGCTGCGTGCCGTCGTCCGTCTCGAGCGAGTCGCGGTGCACGTCCAGCACCATCTGGATGGACGGGTAGCGCGCCAGCCAGTCCTCCGCCAGCCCGGCCATGCGCGGGTAGGCGTCGTTATAATTCCCGAGGTCGATGAGTGACGTCTCGTGCACGGTCGGGATGCCGCGGGCGTTCAGTGCGTCGGCAATGGCCTGCCCGACGCGGACGACGCTCTTTTCCGGGTCCGTGGAATGGAAATCCGGGCTGCCGGTATAGGCCTCCGTGGCGTGAGTATGGATGATAAGGACGAGCGGCCCCTCCTGCGCGCGATCAAGCGCGAGAGCCGCCTCCGGCAGCGCGTCCGGCTCCAGCGGCAGGCCGGAGCGGTTATCGATCGTCACGGCAGGCAGGTCCGGCGCGTCGTGCGACGGCGGCTCATAGCACAGCGTCGGCCAGCTGCCGTCCTGCGCGGGCTCCGGAGCATCCTCGGCGGCCTGCGTCGGCGCGGCGACGGAGACCAGATGCGCCCGCAGCCCCGGCTGCGCCGCCAGACGCACCACAACGGCCGCCAGCAGCACGGCAAAGCACAGCCAACGCACGCTCAGGCGGAATTTTGTCTGCATGGTAATCCCTCCCGCAGAATCTATATGCCGCAGGAGGGCAGAATAGAACCGCGGGAGGGAAATTTTGCCGGGCCGACAGTCGTGCATTGTAAGGGAGCGGACAGCCGGGCCCCTACATTGGCGTGTGCGGTCGGCGGGAGTGCACGGAAATTTGCAACTGCCCATGGCGGTCACTACCCGTAAAGGGCACGCCGCATCCGTAAGGCGGCAGAGCCGCCAACGGCTGCGCAGTGACCGCCGCTACAGACGCAATCGGTTTTTACGTTATTATCGGCAGCCTGTACGGACTGCAAGTGCCTTCCCGAGATTGCCACGTCGGCCTGCGGCCTCCTCGCAATGAC
>NZ_JBBMFF010000019.1:0-838 GCF_040096185.1 Faecousia intestinalis
AGATGAAACTTTCGTCTTTAGCAGGTCCAGCCCAAACGAAAAAACGCCTCCAAACGTTGGCCTGCATTGCCTGCAGGCTGTCCGAAGTTTTCAACAGAGAGGAGAAAAGCATGGAACATCGTCACATTCCTGCCTCGAAGGATGGCAGCATTCCCAGTGCAAAAACACGCTTTTGGCGCGGAGAGGACAATTTCCTGGAAGATGTATGGTATGGCCGCTGCGCGATCTGTGGTGAGCTGATTTGCCCACCCAAGCCGTGGTATTTTATTAGAAATGTTCTGGGATATTTTTTGACGGTCCCGTATGCAGTTATTCCTGCTCTGATTGACGTGCCTGAATCGACGGCCCTTTCGAAAGCTCTCTTATTTACTTCTGGATTCGCAGTACTACTTATTATTTGGAAGTTAGCTATTAATGCATGCTTAGCTTTCGGCCAGTGGCAACTATTACCGGATGGCTTGGAGGGCGAAAAACTGCGTAAGCGGACAAATCGAAAAAGTGAAAAAATGTGGTGGATCTATATGGTCGTAGGTTGCTTCGCTTTTGCGATTTTCCTAATCGTACGATATTGAATGCATATTTGGCCTTCGGGAAATGGCAAACTTTTCCGGAAGGGCCGGAAGCCAAGCAGCTACAGCAGCGAAACGACAGGAAAAGCGAAAGATCGTGGTGGATTCGTGCACTTATAGGCTGGGTAATTGCGGCCGCAGTGATTCTGCTATATCTGAGCCTCGTCGTGCGGCGGCACCCATAATCCAAATTCAGTAATTATTGTTTCACAAGATTAGTGCGCACATTTACGGACATCGCCCTGCTAAAGATGAAACTTTCGTCTTTA
>NZ_JBBMFF010000020.1:0-4279 GCF_040096185.1 Faecousia intestinalis
CGGCCCCGTCGGGGCCTCGCAATGACAAATCTGAGGGCATTGCGCCGCTGAATTTGTGCCGTGATCATTGCCAGTCTGCAAGGCGTTCCCTGAGCGCCGCTACAGGCCCCGTCGGGGCCGTTTCCCATTTTAACGATAGCCTGTTTCCTGCGCAGGTGCAGCGCCGGGAGCGGCATGCCCCTCCCCTACAACGCGCTGCCGATGCCCGGATCATACAACAAAAACAGGGACGCACCGGTCTCGGTGCGTCCCTGTGTAGCTGCATACGTTATTCTTCCGCCGGCATGGGCTTGCCGAGGCGCTTGTACATGGTCTTCTTCACGGCGCGGAGGATGTTCTCATAGCCGGTGCAGCGGCACAGGTGGCCGGAGAGCAGCTTGCGCAGCTCGTCGTCCGTGTACTCCCTGCCGGTCTCGAGCAGCTCGACGGCCGTCATGATGAAGCCCGGCGTGCAGAAGCCGCACTGGATGGCGGCCTCGTCGATGAAGGCCTGCTGGATGTCGGACAGCTCACCGTTCGGGCCGAGCAGGCTCTCGAGCGTGCGGATGTGCTTGCCCTCCGCCCACACGGCGAGGTAGATGCACGAGTTGAAGCACTCGCCGTCGATGATGACGTTGCACGCGCCGCACTCGCCGACCTCGCAGCCCTTCTTCACGGATGTCAGGCGGAAATCATTGCGCAGCATGTCCGTCAGTGAGGCGCGGACGTCCACGATCTGCTCGACGTCCTTGCCGTTGATGTTGCAGCGCACGAGCTTATACTGCTTGTTCATTTTACCGCACCTCCTGCAAGCTCGATCGAGCGGATGAGGCAGCGCCGCGCCAGCTCGACGGCGATGTGCTCGCGGAAGGCCTTCGAGGCGCGCCACGAGTCACGCGGATGGATGTCCTGCAGCACGGCCTGCGCGAAGGCGTCGACCGTCTCGCGGCAGACCGGGCGGCCGTTGGCCTGCGCCTCGGCGCTCGGGGCGCGCATGGGCACGGGGCCCGCCACGCCATAGGCGATGCGCGCGCGGACGATGGTCTTTTTGTCCTCACTCAGCACGACGTTCACGGAGCAGCCTGTCGTGGCGATGTCCATGGCGTTGCGCATGGCGTATTTGATATAGTGGCCGAAGCAGTTTTCATAGCTGGCCTTCGGGATGAGGATGGCCGTCTGGATCTCGCCCTCCTCGGCACGGATGTCCACCTTGCCTGCACGGAGGTAGAAGTCCTTGATGGGCAGGCGGCGCACGCCGTTTTTGCCGGTCAGCTCCACGATGGCCTCCCATGCGTGCAGCGTGGAGGCGGAGTCGGCGGACGTCACGCCGTTGCAGGTGTTGCCGCCGATGGTGCCGATGTTTCGGATCTGCGGGCCGCCGACCATGTCGACCGCCTCGCCGAGCACGTTGATGTATTTCCGGATGATGGGGTCGCGCGTGATGTGGGAAAAGCTCGTCAGCGAGCCGATGCGGATGTTTCCGTCCTCGTCGATGCAGATGCCGCGCATGGCGTCGATGCCGTAGATGGAGATGAGCTCCGCCCCGGCACGCTTGCCCTCGCGCATCTGCACGAGCACGTCCGAGCCGCCTGCGATGATCTGCGCCTCCGGATGCTCCAGACGCAGGGCGACGGCCTCTTCCACGGAATGCGCCTCATAGAGCGCTTTCATATCATACATGGGCGGTTTCCTCCTTTTCGAACAGGCCCGCCTTCTCGAATGCGGCGAAGAGAACGTGCGGGGTGATGGGCGCGACGTCGATGCCGATGCCCGTGGCGTTCAGGATGGCGTTGCGGATGGCCGGCGCGCCGGAGCAGGCGGGCGGCTCGCCGAGGGCCTTCGTGCCGTAGGGGTTCGTCGGCTCGGCGTTCTCCACAAACTGGGCCTCGAGATGCGGGTGATCCATCATGGTCGAGAGCTTGTAGTCCAGCAGGTTGTTGTTGAGCGGGCGGCCGGTCTTCGGGTCGAACTTCAGCTCCTCGGACATGCCGTAGCCGATGGCCATGGACATGCCGCCGTGCACCTGCGCCTCAGCAAGCTGCGGGTTGATGAGCTTGCCGCAGTCGTGCACGTTGATGAGCTTCAGCAGCTTCACCTTGCACAGAGGGATGTCGACCTCGACCTCCGCGAACGAGCAGCCGAAGGAATAGGCGTTGTTCTTGATCTGGTAAGTAGATTCCGCCGTCAGATGCTCGGAGTGCGACAGGCTGTAGAGCGCCTCCGTGGCAAGCTCGCCGAGCGTCATGAGCACACGGCCGTCCGTCCTGCGGATGATCCTGCCGTCGACGATGTCGAGCAGGGCGGGCATCTGGCGCGTCAGCTCGCAGGCGTACTTCAGGATGCGCTCCTTGAGCAGCGCACCCGTCTGGGCGATGGCGAAGCCGCCGACGTAGGTCTGGCGCGAGGCATAGGCGCCCGTGCCGAACGGCGTGACGTCCGTGTCCTGCGCCGTGACGACGTGCACGTCCGAAACGGGGATGCCCACGGCGTCCGCCGCCATCTGGGCGAAGGCGGTGTCGCAGCCCTGGCCGATCTCCGTCTCGCCGGTCTGCAGCTGGATGGAGCCGTCCTGATTCAGGACCATGCGGCACGAGCAGCTTTCCAGGCTGATGGGCCAGACAGCCGTGTTGTACCAGAACAGGGCGCAGCCGACGCCGCGGCGCACGGGACCGGTCTGGTTTTCGTATTCGCGGTGCTTGCGGCTGTAGTCCATCCACGCCTCGCCCTTGTCCAGCACCTGATTGAGCGTGTCGGAATGGTTCTCGTTCTTCGAGAAGCCGTCGACGAAGCCGACGGGCATCATGTGCTTGCGGCGGTACTCCAGCGAGTCGACGCCAAGCACGCGGCAGACGTCCTCAATGTGGGATTCGCCCGCAAACATGGCCTGCGGGATGCCGTAGCCGCGCATCGCGCCCGCGGCGGGGCGGTTCGTGAACACGGTGTAGGCGTCGCCGTCGATGTTCGGGCAGGGATACAGCTGCGGGAACGCGCCCATGCCCTTGGCGACGATGCCGTGGCCGTGGGAGGCGTAAGCGCCCTGGTTCGAGAAGCACTCGATCTTGCGCGCGGCGAACGTGCCGTCCGGCCGCACCCACGAGATGATGTGCGTGCGGATGGCGTGACGCACGCGGTTGCAGACGAACGTCTCCTCGCGCGTGCAGTCGAGCTTGACGAGGCGGCCGCCCACGACGGTGGAGAGGTAGGCGCACAGCGGCTCATACAGCGCGTCCTGCTTGTTGCCGAAGCCGCCGCCGATATACGGCTTGACGACGCGTACCTTGCCCCAGGGGATGCCGAGAGCCTGCCCGACGACGCGGCGGACGATGTGCGGGATCTGCGTGGAGGAGTAGATGACGATGCGCCCGGCCTCCATGGAGGCGAAGCACATGTGGTTTTCGATGTGGCAGTGCTGCACGGTCGGCGTGTCGTACCAGCCCTCGACCTTGATGAGGCCCGGCTCGCGGCTGGCCTCCTCATAGTTGCCGTTGCGGATGGTCGTGTGGGCGAGGATGTTGTTCGGGAATTCCTCGTGCAGCAGCGGGGCGTCGGGCTTCATGGCCTCCTGCACGTCCAGCACGAAGGGATATTCCTCATATTCCACGCGCAGCGCGCGCAGGGCCTGCGCGGCGGCGACCTCATTCTCCGCGACGACGGCGGCGATGTCATCGCCGTAGAAGCGCACGCGGGACGTCAGCAGCAGGCGGTCGGCGACGTCCTGATGGTGCGGATCGGTCGACCACGGATGGCCTGCCGTGGGGAATTTGATCTGCGGCACGTCGAAGCAGGTGACGATCTTCACGACGCCCTCGATCTGCTCGGCGGCGCTCGTGTCGATGGACTTGACCACGCCGTTTGCAATGGTCGAATGCAGCACGCGCGCGACGAGCGCACTGCGGTCACAGAGGTCATCGCAGTACTTTGCGCGCCCGGTTGCCTTGTCGAATGCGTCCACACGGCGGACGCTCTTGCCAACCTCCATGGGGGACCCTCCTTTTGGATCGCAGCAGAATTCCGGCAATGTGCACAGATTCTGCGGGAAATTTCTTTGCAATTTGAAGTATAGCATAAATTCCGCAGCGTGGAAAGCGAAAACGTTATTCTATGTTATAGATAACGGATAATTCGGCAATGGCGAACGCTCCGGCTGGAAAACCCCGCCGATCGCGGATATACTATAGTTAAAAACGGAAAATGCAGGGGAGCGGACAGCCGGGCCCGGCGCTGCACGAACGATTCGCACGGGCTATCGCTAAAACGGTGATGGCTCCCGGATTTGTCATTGCGAGGCCCCGAAGGGGCC
>NZ_JBBMFF010000021.1:0-559 GCF_040096185.1 Faecousia intestinalis
GGCCCCTTCGGGACCTCGCAATGACAAATCTGGGTATCTCAAGCCATGGAATCCCTGCCAAAGGAATCGCAACTGCCTATGGCGCTCACTGAGCGCCGCTACATTTTCTCTCGCCCGGTGGGCCTGCGCAGGGAACGCCGCTACAGATGCAATTGGTTTGTACGCTTTATCGTTGCCCCTGTAAGCACAACACAGAAAGAAGCGCCCATAGGAAGGATTCGTTTTGAACCAAATTCGGAAAACGCGTTCTCGTCGGCGGCATCCTGCTGCTCGCCGCGGTCCTCTGCGGCTTTGCCGCCGTGCTGTCGTCCTTCCTGCCGGAGCCCTGGAATGGCCTTGCAGCCAACGGCTGCGTCGTGCTGTTCCTCCGCCTGCATGCAAAGCACAAGGCTGAGCCGGACGGCGGTACGCCGGAGCGGAACGCCGGCGAAGCGTACGATAACACCACTGAGGCCGGAAGCAGCGTCTCGGCCTATACCTATGGAACCTCTGAATAAATCGGCTGCGGCGCTCAGCGGGTCTTTCGCCCCAACTTATCGGTTTGAAAATCTTGAAATAC
>NZ_JBBMFF010000022.1:0-1911 GCF_040096185.1 Faecousia intestinalis
CGGCCGTTGGCCTCCTCGCAATGACAATTTGGGGGCGTTTACCATTTTAACGATAGCCTGTACGCTCCGGCAGTACCGCGCCGGGCACGGCTGTCCGCTCCCCTACATAAAAGGACTCCCGGAGCTGTTCGGCTCCGGGAGTGTTTTTATCGTTATCGATTTTCACACAGCAGACGCGGGGTGGTGTTATCCGCCGTCTCATACACGGCCTCATAATCCGTGTCCATGCATGAGAGCATGGGGGAATCGGCCGTATAGCGCACGCAGGTGCCGCAGGCGGCGCTCAGCCGCCGGGGAACAGGCATCATCTGCGCAGCCACGCCCGCCGCGGTCAGCGCCCGGCAGGTCAGCAGGGCGGACAGGTGCGTGTGGAACGTCGCGATGTACGCGGTCATTTCTTCAGCGTCAGGCGGGTGTCGGGACCCTCCGGCACGGAGGTGACGGTGTAGCCCTGACGGTTGGCATAGCGCATGACGTTCTCCACGGCGCAGGCGTCGTCCAGCAGGACCTCGATCTCGGCGGGATGGCCGTCCTTCACGGCCTTCTGGACCATCACGACGGGCATGGGGCAGAGCAGACCTCTTGCATCGACCATGTTATTTCGCCTCCTGTTTTTTCACGAATTTCGGAAGGTTGAGCACGGAAACTGCCAGGCAGACCACGATGCCGGAGACAACGGCGATCTTGCCGGTGTTTGGCAGGCCGCCGCGGACGAACTCACCGGCGGCGTTCGTGGAGTCGGCCGTACCGGCCAGACCGAAGTTGTGGGCAGCCGCCGCACCGGCGAGCATGCCGAACACGGTGACGGTGGAGTCGCCGTTGCCGCTGCCGGCCAGAATGAGCTGACGCAGCGGGCAGCCGCCGAGCAGCACGGAGCCCCAGCCGACGAGCGTCATGCCGAGGAAGTTCCACACATGGCTGCTGTGGGCGATGGGCTGGAGCTGGAAGCCCCAATGGAACTGCTTCGTCACCAGATTGCCGATGAGCGCAACGAGGAAGATAGCTACAAAGCCGGACAGCAGCTTAAAATCGCCGAACATGACGGCGTCACGGATGCCGCCTGCCATGCACAGACGGGAGCGCTGCGCCAGCGCGCCGATGACCATGGACAGGGCCAGAGCCAGCCAGACAGGCGCGTGCTTCGAGCCGGGGCCTGCCTCGCTGAGCTTGAAGATGACGGGGACCGTCAGGAACAGCAGCAGGATGACCGTCATGCTGACGGGGAGGACGACGCCCTCGAGCGGGACGGAGTCATAGGAGCGCTTGAGTGAGAAGCCCCTCTTCAGGAACAGCGTACCGGCAAAGATACCGGCGCCGAAGCCGACCAGACCGACCAGCGCGTTGGCATCGCCGCCGGCCAGACGGAGCACCATGCGCAGCGGGCAGCCGAGGAAGGCCAGCGCGCCGATCATGACGAACGCGCCGAGGACAAAGCGGAGCGCGGGCGCGGAGCCGGACTTTGCGCGGAACTCCTTCGTGCAGACGGACATGACGAACGCGCCGAGCACGAGGCCGATGATCTCCGGGCGGATATACTGCACCTTACCGGCGCTGTGGAGGCCGAGCGAGCCTGCGATATCGCGCAGGAAGCACGCGATGCAGAAGCCCATGTTGGCCGGGTTTCCGAAATGCGTCAGCAGGACAGCGGACAGACCGACGATCGCGCCGGTCACAATGACCCACCAACTGATCTTTTTCTTCATTGTGGTACCCCTCTCGTTATTTTTTTAGAAGAATAACACTATTATACGGGGAAAAACCGGAAAAATCCAATCGTTATTTTGAGTGAAACGAGGATATCATCGATAAAAACGATGATAGTGTGATAAAAATAATGCAGGGGAGCGGACAGGCTGGCGTTAAAATGGTAATTGCCCCCGATGTGTCATTGCGAGGCCCCGAAGGGGCCGT
>NZ_JBBMFF010000023.1:0-7706 GCF_040096185.1 Faecousia intestinalis
TTGTGTACCCGCAAGGGGCATGCCGCATCCGTAAGGCGGCAAAGCCGCCAACGGCTGCGCAATACCACAAACTTTCCAAACCGATGGATTGCCGAAAAAGATCCGGCATCCGCCGCAGATGATCGATTCAGAGTTTCCCCCAATAAAGGAGGAAAATCATGTTTCGAAAAAAGCAGAGCGTCGCGGCGACGGCGGCCCAGCTGCGCGGCGGGACGCAGGGTCCGTTCGGCGCGGGCCTTCCGGCCGTCCCGCCCGGCGAGGCGCAGCTCTACCGCGCCATGCGGCAGTCGCTTCCCGTGCTGGATGCGGCTATCGGCAAGCTCGTGCGGCTGAGCGGCGGCTTCACGGTGCGAAGCGCCCAGCAGCAGGCCGCGCTGAATGCGTTCCTGCGGACCGTTCCGTGCGGGCGCGGGCAAACCGGCATCCACAGCTTCCTCTCGGCCTACCTCGACAGCCTTCTGACCTACGGCCGGGCCGTCGGCGAGATGCTCGTGGCGCAGGGCGACCTGCGGGCCGTGTGCTGGGGCGACGTGAACGCGCTGGAGCTTCGGGAGGGAAAGTCGCCCCTCGAGGTCGTGCTGTGCGGCTGCGATGCGGACGGCCGGATGCGGCCGCTGCCGCGGCAGGAGCTGCTGCTGTTCACGGCGCTGAACCCGGAGCCGGGCAGCCCCTATGGCGTCTCGCTGCTGCGCAGTATGCCGTTTCTCGCGGACATCCTGCTGAAAATTTACCGCACGATCGGAAAAAACTGGGAGCGCGCGGGCAATGTGCGCTATGCCGTCGTCTGCAGGCCGGGCGGCGACGGGATGGAGCGCGGTTCCGCCTCCGAGCGGGCCGGGGCCATCGCCGCCGAGTGGAGCGAGGCCATGCGCGACAGCCAGAGCGGCGTCGTGCGCGACTTCGTGGCCGTGGGCGACGTGTCCGTCAAGGTCATCGGCGCGGACGGGCCGGTGCTCGACGCGGCCGTGCCCGTGCGCCAGCTGCTCGAGCAGCTCGTGGCAAAAACGGGCCTGCCGCCGTTCCTGCTCGGCCTGAGCTGGTCGAGCACGGAGCGCATGAGCGCCCAGCAGGCAGATCTTCTGACAAGTGAGCTCTGGGCGCTGCGCCGCGCCGTCGAGCCGGTGCTGCTGCGCATCTGCACGCTGTGGCTGCGCCTGCACGGCTGCGGCTGCGCGCCGGAGATCGTCTGGGACGACATCAGCCTGCAGGACCTCGTCGAGGAGGCGCAGGCGGACCTGTACCGCGCCCGGACGGAACAGCTGAGAAAGGGGACATAACATGGAGATTCGCAAGGAGGGCGGGCTGCGCGGCGCGGGAGCGCCGGACGAGGCCCGGCTCGCAAAGATCAACGCCTATGCGCGCACGCCGCTCACGGCGGAGACCGTCTACTGCTTCCGCGTGCGCCTGTGCGACGACCGGCCCGACCGCGACTTTGAGCGCTTCGACACGGCGGCCCTGCCGCGCATGGCGGAGCTGTTTTGCGGCAAGACCGGCATCTGCGACCACCAGTGGTCGGCCGACCGGCAGGTCGCGCGCATTTTTGACACGCAGGTCGTCCGCGAGGACGACGGCGCAAGCTGCCTGATGGCCGAGGCCTATGTGCTGCGCACGGAGCGCAACGCCGACCTGATCGCGGACATCGAGGGCGGCATCAAGAAGGAGGTCTCCGTCGGCTGCGCCATGGGGCAGGCGCGCTGCTCGATCTGCGGCGAGCCCTACGGCACCTGTGCGCACCGCAAGGGCGCGGTCTATGACGGCGAAACGTGCCTGGCCGTGCTCTCGGAGCCGCTCGATGCCTATGAATTTTCCTTCGTGGCGGTCCCGGCGCAGCGGGCGGCGGGCGTGACGAAGGCGGGAAAGGAGGGATATGGCATGACACTGCAGGACTGCGTGGCAAAGCATGGCTCGCCGGAGCTTTCGGACGCCCTGCGCAGGCTCTCGGCCGAGGCAGAGCTGGGCCGCGCATGGCGAAAGCAGCTCGAGGACGGGCTGGTGGCGCTGGGGCTGTCGCTCGACCTCGGGGCCTCGGAGCAGACGCTCCGCAAGGCGGCCGCCGCGCTGGACGACGGCCAGCTGCAGGCGTGGAAGGCCGCGCTGGACCGGCGCGCCGCGGAGCGCTACGGCGGCGGGCCGCAGCTGGTAAGAACGCAGGGAAGCGGCAAGGACGACGAAGCCTATCTGATTTGACGAGAGGCTTCCATCGGAAACGGCATGTTTCAGAAATTCGGGCCTTCTGGGCCCCGTGGGCAGAACCGGAATATGAAAGGAGAATAAAACAATGGCAATTTTTCATCAGGAGCTGGGGCAGGTCTGCACGACGATGTATCTGCAGGGCAGCGCAGCGGACAACACGGTGTGCAAGATGCACGCCAACGATACCGTCGCGGCCTGTGCGGCGGGCAATGACTTCATCGGCGTGGTCGTGGGCAAGCGAGACGGTCTGGCCTGCGTGCAGGTCGCTGGCTTTGTGACGCTGCACTACACCGGCACGACGGCCCCAACCGTGGGCGAGTGCGCGCTGGCGGGCGACGGCAAGGGCGGCGTGGCCGTGACGGAGAATGCGAAAAAATACCGCGTCCTCCGCGTGGACACCGCCGCGAAGACCGTCGGCCTCTATCTGTGAGTCGGAAAGGAGAAACGAACATGGCATTTGACAACATTCATCTCGAAAAGGGCATGTATCACGAGGCCGGCCGCAGCTTCACGCAGGTGCTCGAGCAGCTCGACCCCTCCGAGGGCTACCGCGGCACGCCGCTGGAGAACACGGACGCCTTCCAGCGCCAGCTCAAGCGCTTCGGCATCCGCGTGAAGGGCGCGGGCTCGGACACGGTGGAGAAATTCTTCTCCACGTTCGAATCCGCCGTGCTGTTCCCGGAATTCCTGGCCCGCGCCGTGCGCCAGGGTATGGACGAGGCCAACATCCTGCCAGCCATTACGGCGACGGTCACGCGCATCGACGCCATGGACTACCGCAGCATCTACTCCGTGCCGGAGGAGGCCGACCGCAGCCTTGCCTATGTGGCAGAGGGCGCTTCCATCCCTGCCACGGCCATCCGCACGCGCGAGCACCTCGTCCGCCTGTACAAGCGCGGCAGAATGCTCGTGGCGTCCTATGAGGCCCTGCGCTTCCAGAAGCTCGACCTGTTCTCTGTCATGCTGCGCCAGATCGGCGCGCAGATCCAGGCCATGCATCTCGAGGATGCCGTGAACGTCCTGCGCAACGGCGACGGCAACGACAATGCCGCGGCCGTGTTCACCGCCGGCACGTCGCCCATCTCCGGCGAGCAGGGCACGCTGACGTATGCACAGCTTGTGGAATTCTGGGCGCAGTTCGCCCCGTATGAGATGAACACGATGCTCGTGAGCAACGCCACGATGGTCAGGCTCCTGAAGCTGACGGAGCTGCAGAATCCGCTCACGGGTCTGAACTTCCAGGGCACGGGCAAGTTCGAAACGCCGCTCGGCGCGTCGCTGCTGCGCACGCAGGCCATGGCGGACGGCTGCATCCTCGCCTTTGACCGCCGCTATGCGCTCGAAATGGTGCAGGCGGGCGACGTCGGCGTGGAATATGACAAGCTCATCGACCGCCAGCTCGAGCGCGCGGCCATCACGTCGATCTCCGGCTTCGGCAAGATCTGCACGGAGGCGGCGAAGGTGCTCGAGGTATGACGGGCATGAGCGAGGAGATCACGGCGGCCGCCGTGCGCATCCTCGGCACGGAGGAGGAGCTGCTCCCCGCTCTGTGCAGCGCAGCGGAGGCCGGGCTTCGTGCCCGGCTCCGCCGGGACGTCGACCCGGAGAAGGAGTGCCGCGAGTGCTTCGTGATGGCCGCCGCCCTCGTTGCCGCGTCGACGCTGCTTTCGGCGCAGGCGCAGGGCGTGACGGATTTTGACGCCGGGCAGGTCTCGCTCCGGCTGAAGGACCCCGGCGACTCCATGGTGCGCGGCGCGCTCTACATGCTCACACCGTGGATGGAGCCGGACACCTGCTTTCTGGGGGTGCGGGCATGAAGCGGCGCATCGCGGCCCTCATCCGGCGCTACGGCAGCAGCGTGCAGGCGGTGTTCCCGGACCGGACGGAGATCGTGCGGGCCTTCCTGCAGCCCGTGACCTCGCGGAGCTGGCAGAACATGGACCACATGATCCCGACGGGCGGCGAGGTGCCGCGCGGGCAGTTTTTATATATCGGGCCGCCGGAGCTGGATATCCGGGGCGCGGAGCATCTGTATCTTGCGGGGCGCTATTTTCTCGTGCGCCGCGCGGACATGATCGTCTTTGACGACGCGGAGCTGTTTTTGTGGGGGCTGTGCGTCGAGGGCGGAAGGGAGGACCCATGGAGCAGCTGATCGAAATGGTGCTGCAGGCGCTGCGCGCAGCGGGCATCCACTGCGTGCGCGCCCTCGACGAGGAGACGCTGCCCCGGCTGAAGGCGCCGATGGTCGCCGTCGGGGCCGATCCCTCGGCCTGCCGCCAGCATGCGCTGGCGCGCTATCTCGGGCAGGATGCCGACGGCGCGGAGCGCTACGGCATGGAGCTGCAGGCAACCCTGCAGCTGGAGGTCTATTCGCCCGGCAGACGGGCGGGCGCGCTGTGCGAACGCGCAGCGGCGCAGGTGGTGGACGTGTTTCTCGGCGGCATCGAGGGCCTGTATTCCGGCGACCTCGAGCTGGGGCGCACGGCCTATGACGCAAGGACGGACTGCTTCCGCTGCGCCGTCCGCGCGCCGCTGACGCTGCGGCTTTATACCACGGCGCAGGACGGCGCGTTCACGCACGCGGACATCAGGGGGGTATTGCAATGATCCATGAACGGCCGGGCGTGTGGTCCGCCTTTGGGGCGCAGGGGACCACGGAGCTGACGGACCGCCGCCTTGCGGCGGTGATCGCCCCGGCGGATGCGGCTGAGGGCGTGCAGCTCGTGCACAGCGCGGCGGAGGCCGTGTCGCTCTACGGCGGGAACGCCCTGCTCACGCGCATGCTGAAGCTGTGCCTTGCCAACTGCGGCGATCCGGTCTATGCCGTCGCCGTGGACGAGGACACGAAGGTTGCCTATGAGACGGCGCTCACGGCTCTGTTCGCCGCAGCGAAGCCGGGCGTTCTCATCGTGGGCAGCGCCCGCGAGGACGTGCAGCTGCTGCTGCGCGAGACGGCTGAGGCCAACGAGTGTCTCGGCGTGGCGGGCATGAAGGGCGCGTCGGCCGATGCCCTCGTTGCGCGGGCAAAGGCGCTTTGCTGCGCGCGCATCGTGCTGACCGGGCCGGACGTGCTGGCGCAGGACGAGGCCGTGGCGGACGGCTTCTGCGCGGCGGCGGCTGTCGGCGGGGCCATCGCCTCGCTGTCCACGCCCGTTGTGCCGCTGCACGACGTGGCCCTGTTCGGCCTGCAGAGCCTTTCGGCCCTCTATACGGATGACGAGCTGGACAAGCTCCTGCAGGCGGGCGTCACGCCCGTGCAGCTGTCCGGCGGGCGGATGTGTGCCCTGCGCATTCTGACGACGCGGGCCACGGCCGAGGGGCCGGAGGGCGAGAGCTTCCGCAGCCTGAACGCCACGCTCGTGACGGACGAGCTGCTGCGCGACCTGCGGGCGGCGCTGGCGGCGCGGTTCCGCGCGGCGCAGAACAGCACGCTCACGCGCACGGCCATCCGCAGCGCCGTGCTGCTCGTGCTGCAGGACTATCGCGCGCGGGGCTGGCTCAGCGCGTTCGGCGATCTGCGCGTCTATGCAGATGCCGGCGATGCGTCGCTGTGCCGCGTGGAGTTCACCTATTCCATCCCGGCGGGGCTGCACCGCATCGCCCTTTCGGCACAGATGACCGGCTGAGGAGGGGGAACATGACGGGAATTTGCATTCCGACCTCGGCGGACATCCGCATTGAGGTCGCGGGACGGCGCGTCGCGGTGGTGCAGAGCTACCGCGTCGAGGAGGAGGCGTCGTGCGAGGTCGTCGGGGCCATCGGCTCGAATGAGCCGGTCGGCGTCGTGCGCGGCCCGGCGCGCTATCGCATCACGCTGCAGCGGGTCTATGCCACGGACGAGGCCATTTCCGACGGCCTGCGCTTTCACGAGCTGCGGCAGTTTTCGCTTGTCATCGCAAAGCCGGACACGATGGTCGTGTTCTCCGGCTGCGAGTGGGAGCGGCTGACGGAGCGGGCCGAGGTCGGCAGCTCCGTGCTGGAGGAGGCCGTGGTGCTGGCCGCCGTGCGCGGCGAATATGAGCAGCAGGAGGGATGAGCATGCAGTTCCGCAATTTTACCTGGCCGAACGAGCCGTCCTCCCTGCGGGTGACGAGCCGCAGGCGCACGGCCCTGCTCGAGGAGCCGGGCGGCGGCTGGACGCTGCAGGACCTCGGCACGGCGGCCCGGACCGTGACGGGCGAGGGCGTGTTCTTCGGCGAAACTGCCTATGAGAGCCTCCGAACGCTCGAGGCTCTTCTGGCGCAGGGCGGCGCGGGGGCGCTGACCCTGCCCCATGTGGGAACGCTGCAGGCCGTTCTGACGGAGCTGGAGGGCGGGCAGGAGCCGCGCGAGAACTTCGTGCGCTACCGCTTCACCTTCGTGGAGGCGGCATGATCGCCCTGTGGACCGCGCCGCAGGGCGGCGCGTGGACGCGTCTGCCGGGGCCGGTGACGGCGTGGAGCATTCTGCGGACGGACCGGCTGGGGAAGGATTCGTTCCGTGTGGAGCTGGCCGATGCCGCCCTGCCGGACGGACTGCTGCGCTTTCAGGCCCGCGTGGACGGCGTGGGCTGGTTCACGGGCCTTGCGGACGAGGTGCTGCGCACGGAAAGCGGGGCCGGGCGCAGGCTCGTGCTGCGCGGGCGCGGGATGGACGCCCTGCTCGAGGACTGCGAGTTCGACGCGCAGACGGGAACGGGCATCACGCCTGCGGCGCTTGCCACCCGCGTGCTCCAGCCGGTGGGGCTTTCTGCCTGGAGCGATGCGCAGTCGGCCACGGGCACCCTCAAAACAGCCCTTGGCAGCACGGGCAGCTCGATCGTGCAGGACTACTGCGCCTCGGCCGGGCTCCTGCCGCCGCGCATGCTGGCAGACGGCCGGGTGTGCCTGACGGCGACGCGCAAAAGCGGCGGCACGGCGCTGCAGGGCGGCACGGTGCGGGAGCGCTCCGTGCAGGCGCTGGCGGGCATCGGCGTGCTCCACGCCGCGGGTACGACCTACGAAAATCCGGCGGGCGGCCGCGAAACGCGCTGGCGCAGTGCACTGGGCTGGCCCGCCGCGGCGGAATTTGCCCGGTCTATGCGCGATCGGGACGCCGTGCGCCTGACCCTGCCGGGCACGCACGCCCTCGAGCCGGGCACGACGGCGGAGGTTGACGGCCGCACGCTCACGCTCACGGACTGCGCCCTCCGCGGCAGCGCGGCGGGCATTACCACGGAGCTGACGCTGGCGGCACTTTAAGCGGGGCATCGTTGGCACACTGTAGGGGAGGGGGCAGCCAGGCCCGGCGCATTACTGTCGACCACTGCAGGCTGCCGATAAAACGGTATGCACCTCTGTAGGGGCGGGGCATGCCCCGCCCGGCGGCGCAGTAACGATCGGTACGGGCCGCCGTGAAAATGGCATGCACCAATTGCGTCTGTAGCGGCGCTCACTGCGCAGACGTTGGCGGCTTTGCCGCCTTACGGATGCGGCGTCCCCTTTACGGGGGTTGAGCGCCTTGTACAGGAAAATTCAACGGCAGGAGGGCACTGG
>NZ_JBBMFF010000024.1:0-3198 GCF_040096185.1 Faecousia intestinalis
TTACGGATGCGGCATGCCCCTTGCGGGTACACAAAGTATTCCTGCGTTTTCCATACCTCGCCTTGCCAAAAAATCTCTCGCCATCCACCCTTGCTGTTTGAATCAGAACTTCCCTATATTATAGCAAAGAATCGCGCCGGAGACAACACTGAGAATCGTCGGACCGGCGCGAAACGGGCCGAAATCCGGACAAAAATCCAAATTCACAGAAAATTTACAGCACATTTTGCCGTGAGAATTGCAGAAAGCACCAAAATATGGTATGATGCAGGAGAAGCGAAAGGAGGCCGATTCCATGGCGAATCAAAGCCCGCAAAACAGACCAAACGGAAATAATAATAATAATGATAACCGCAACGGCGACCGCCGCAGATTTTCCATTCTGACGATCTTGATCATTGCCGTTGCCGTGACACTGCTGTTCAACAGCCTGCTCAGCAATGTGTTCTCCGCCGGAGAGAAGCAGGTCACCTATGATGCCTTCCTCAGTGCAGTGGAGACCGATGCCATTTCGCAGGTCGAGATCCAGTCCGACCGCATCCAGTTCCTGCGCCGGGATGAGATGGCCCTGCCGAAGTCACAGCGCACCGTGTATTACACCGGCCTGCTGCCCAATGTGGATCTGACGTCCCTCATTTCGACGTTGGAGGACAATCAGGTGGAGTTCAGCGGCGAGATCGTCGAGAACAGCACGTTCACGTTCCTGTTCTCGTGGGTGCTGTTCCCGCTGCTGATGCTGGCGCTGCTCAGCCTGCTCATGCGCTTCATCATCTCGCGCAGCGGCGGCGGAGCCGGCGGCTTTGGTGCCATCGGCAGCATCGGCAAGAGCAAGGCCAAGGTCTATATGGAAAAGGAGACCGGCGTGACGTTCCGCGATGTCGCCGGTCAGGACGAGGCGAAGGAATCGCTCGTCGAGATCATCGACTTTCTGCACAATCCGCAGAAATATGCCGCCATCGGCGCAAAGCTGCCGAAGGGCGCGCTGCTTGTCGGCTCCCCCGGCACCGGCAAAACGCTGCTGGCCAAGGCCGTGGCAGGCGAGGCCCGTGTGCCGTTCTTCTCCATCTCCGGCTCAGACTTCGTGGAAATGTTCGTCGGCGTCGGCGCGAGCCGTGTGCGCGATCTGTTCCAGGAGGCCAGCAAGGTCGCCCCGGCTATCATCTTTATCGATGAGATCGACGCCATCGGCCGCAGCCGTGACAGCCGCCTCGGCGGCAACGACGAGCGCGAGCAGACCCTGAACCAGCTGCTTGCCGAGATCGACGGCTTCGATTCCTCGAAGGGCGTCGTGATCCTTGCGGCGACGAACCGCCCAGAAATTCTCGATAAGGCCCTGCTGCGCGCGGGCCGCTTTGACCGCCGCATCATCGTTGACCGCCCGAATCTGGAGGGGCGCTACCAGACCCTGCTCGTCCACACGCGCAACATCCGCCTTGCCGAGGACGTCGATCTCAAGAAGATCGCGCAGGCCACGGCCGGCGCGGTCGGCGCGGACCTTGCCAACCTC
Source organism: Faecousia intestinalis (assembly GCF_040096185.1). Taxonomy (NCBI): domain Bacteria; kingdom Bacillati; phylum Bacillota; class Clostridia; order Eubacteriales; family Oscillospiraceae; genus Faecousia; species Faecousia intestinalis. Next base: position 1,508 of record NZ_JBBMFF010000024.1, read on the forward strand.
GTCAACGAGGCGGCGCTGCGTGCCGTGCGCATGGGCCGCCAGACCGTGAACCAGGAGGACCTGCTGACGTCGTTCGAGGTCGTCATCGCGGGCACCGAGAAGAAGGGCACCGTCCTGACGGACATCGAAAAGCGCATCGTGGCATATCACGAGGTCGGCCATGCGCTCGTGGCCGCGCTGCAGAAGCACACGCAGCCCGTTTCCAAGATTACCATCGTCCCGCACACGTCCGGCGCGCTGGGTTACACCATGCAGATGCCGGAGGAGGAGAAGTACCTCAATTCCCGCGACGAGCTGCTCGTGGAGCTGCGCACCATGCTCGGCGGCCGCGCCGCAGAGCAGACTGTGTTCGGCATTGAGACGACCGGCGCGTCGAACGACATCGAGCGCGCGACGGATCTGGCCCGCAAGATGGTCATGCAGTACGGCATGAGCGACCGCATCGGCCTCATGGCGCTGACGACGAAGGGCAACGAGTACCTCGACGGCCAGTCCTACACCGACTGCGCCCAGACGACGGCCGCCGCCGCGGACGAAGAGGTCCGCAAGCTCCTGAACGACAGCTACGATCAGGCCAAGAAAATTCTGGCCGAGAACCGCGGCCTGCTCGACGAGGTCGCCCTGTACCTGCTCCAGAAGGAGACCATCACGGGCGACGAGCTCATGCAGTATGTCGATGCCGACAAGCGCCTGCGGGGGTCCAAGCAGGAGACCCTGCCGGAAGCGGAGGCGTAAGCCATGGATCTGGCTTCCATCAAGAAATTTTTTGCATCCCTGACGCTGCAGAAGCTCGTCCCGGTCATCCTCATCGTCGTGATCGGGCTTCTGCTCGTCAAGCTGCTGCTGAAGCTGTTTGACCGTGTGCTCGAACGTTCCCGGCTGGAGCGGACGATGTTCTCGTTTCTGCGGGCGGCCATGCGAACCCTGCTCTATACCATCCTCGTGCTCGTGGCGGCAAGCTCCCTCGGCGTGGACGTCACGTCGCTCGTCGCCATCCTGAGTGTCGTCTCCCTTGCTATTTCGCTTGCCGTGCAGAACGCGCTTTCCAACGTTGTCGGCAGTGTGACGCTCCTGACGACGCACCCGTTCCACGTCGGCGACTTTGTGGAGATCGGCAGCGACAGCGGCACCGTGGAGGAGATCAGCGTTTCGTATACGAAGCTTGCTACGGTCGACGGCAAGCGCATCTACATCCCGAACAGCGACGCCGCCTCGGCGCGCATCTGCAACTATTCCGTCGAGGGCCGCCGCCGCGTGGACCTCTATATCGGCGTGTCGTACGACGCTCCGGCGGAGAAGGTCCGCGAGGCCCTGCTCGCCGCGGCGCAGCACCCAAAGGCGCTGCAGGACCCCGCCCCGCTGGTCGTGCTGAACAACTATCAGGACAGCAGCATCCAGTACCTGCTGATGCTGTGGACCGCAAGCGGCGACTACCTCGACGTGCGCTTCGCCGTGAACGAGGCCGTCAAGCGCGAGCTGGACGCCCGCGGCATCGCCATCCCCTACCCGCAGCTCGATGTGCACTTTGAGCCGCAGAAGCGGAACACCTGATATCCTGATATATAGTCAGAGCAGCGGCGCGTTTGCACCGCTGCTCTGACTGTCAAAAAAATCTGAAAGACTAACTATTAAAAGTCAAGCCCGAAATGCGGAGGAGCGGCAAAAATTTAGACGGTTCAAAAGGGGTATAG
>NZ_JBBMFF010000025.1:0-564 GCF_040096185.1 Faecousia intestinalis
CATTCAAGTGGAAAAACAGCTGTTCGCACTGCACGTTGACCCAGCCGCTCCCTCCGGTCAGGACAAAACGCAGTTGTTTGGTATCCGGAAGTCGCTGGCTGCTCATGCCGTTGATATCCGGTCCCTCTGCCTCCAGAACCTCCATCGTAGCGCCGTCAGTGCAGAGCCGATCGCCTTGTGCGTTATAAACGGCGTTCTCCGGATGGGCTTGATAGCATTCCGGCGTGATCCAAATTCTGGTCATAACGGGCAAATCCGCTGGCAGTGCCGTCTCCGTTGGTTCTGTTGACGAAGCAGCCGTTGGGGCGCAGGCCGGTAAAAATACCAAAGAAAGAATAAGCAATATCGCCAATAAAACTAACATCAACCTTATTCGCATTGTTCTACCCTCCTTTTTTCAGCCAGATAACGTGTTGCCTTCTTCAACAATATTAGGTGTGCCAGAGACGGTTATACAGAGGATTGTCCTGCTTTTTTTTCTCAACGCCAAAATTAATAGAGCGAATGCCATACTGCACCGACCAGCATCGCACGACTGAGAAAGGAATTCGGTTCAAACTGCGT
>NZ_JBBMFF010000026.1:0-2693 GCF_040096185.1 Faecousia intestinalis
GTTAAAAAGGCTTCAGCCCCAGGTTTGTCATTGCGAGGAGGCCGCAGGCCGACGTGGCAATCTCGGGAAGGCAGTTGCGATTTCGCCATAACCTACCTGTTATCCACATGGGTACTGCGAGATTCCCACGTCGCTTCGCTCCTCGGAATGACAAGCTTGAATGTCTCGCGCCGCTGAATTAACACTTCAAAACCTGCAGTTGCCTACAGCGCTCAGGGAACGCCGTTGCAAACTGGCTTTGGGTTCCCATCATCTTAATGGCAGCCGACACCAATCTCCGCTGCAATTCCCTATTATGCACTTTTTATACACCATCCGCATTCTTTCCCTTATGTAAAAGTATACATGTTATTTAATTTTTGATTATTGTAGTGATTTGTATCGTTTCTTTTGTATCACATTTATTCCAGCCCCCGTTCTTCTATACGCATTACAGTCACAATATACATATATCTTCCGCAGTAATTTCTATGTTATCTGTATTATTTTTTGCTTCAAACGTCTTGTGGGAGTCACTTGCATATGGTATACTCAAGTTGCAGATATCCTGCATTTCTTTGGAATTGCTGACTTACTATTGGAAGGAGTGGATCAAATATCATGAAGCGTTCAACGATTCTCTGTTCTTTGCTGCCGGTTCTGCTTGTCCTGTTCCTGTGCGCCTGTTCCGCCTCCCCGTCCGGTGCCTCTGACGGCGCTGAAACTCCCAACAACATCTTCCACGAACTCCCTCTCCCCGCCGTAACGGAAGGTCAAGTCTCCGTTCTGGATGCCCGCGGCAGCCGGATCCTCTATGTGCAGGAGGAGAAGCTACTCTCAAAGGACGGCGGTTACGCCTACTACGAGACAAAACAAGTCGGCATTTACGATGTCGATGCCCAGAAATCACTTGCCGTCTGGGAACCGGAGACGCCCGGCAACTACTTCGGCGGAGCCCTGCTGGATGGAGATGCTGCCATTCTCGCCCTCCAGCTGGACTACACCAACGCCTACCCCGCACAGTTTGCGGCCATGTACTTCGGCGGCTCACAGCGCAGCCTTGTAGAGCTCACCGGTGAACTGCAGTGGCTGCTCTCCTTCTCCGGCAAGGAGGCTCTTGCCAGCTACCGCACGGACGGCGGCGCTTTCGGTGTTTACCGTCTCTCCGCGGACGGCTGCACGGATGCTCTGCTGCTGCAGGCTGATGCGAACACCGAGCCGATGGGCGGCGATCTTGCCGTCTGCGGTGACCGCTTCTGCTTCTCCTATGCCAAAAATGGCCAAGTCACCCTGTGCACCGTCTCCGCCGACGGCACGCAGGACGCTCTCACCCTGCCGGAGTCTGCGAAGCTGGACTCGTTCTGGCTGACCGCGGACGGCCCGCTCATCTGCCAATATGTCGAGCAGAACGGCAAGGCGCAGCGGCTGCTCACGCGCTATGCCTCTGGCGAGACGCACGAGGTCACACGCCCGGCTGCGGACGGCGCGCTGTATCAGCTCCGCTTTGCAAACGGCTGCGGCTTTGCCGTGAATGGCAGCTGGGGGCTTCAGCTCCTGCAGCTCTCCGAGGATGGCACGGTCAGCTGCCGCGGTGTAACGGAGTTGCCCGGTGAGCTAACCTCTGTGCAGGTCCGCATCCTGTCCAGCGGCGACGGCAGCTTCTTCCTGTTCTACCCCGAAGCGCAGCGGTTGTTCCGCGCCGTGCCAACTAGCTGATATCGTTTCCCATGCCGCGGCCTTTTGGGCCGCGGCAGTTTTAGCGCCGCGAGACTGCCGGATTTGTCATTGCGAAGGCGTTTTGCGCCCGTGGCAATCTCGGGAAGGCAGTCACGATTTTGCTGGGACTTTTTCCATTTACCGCACTGCATATTATTGAAAATTACGGGATATTTTCTGTAAAAATATTGACAGGAACATTATGGTGTGATATGTTGGACATATCGGAAGGGAATACTTGTCAAACGTTCAATTGGAACGGAAGGAGAAAATGCCCATGACCATGAAAAACCCGAGATATTGGAAATTACTGGCTTTCACGATTGCAGTCATCGCCATTTCCTCCCTCCTGTTCGGCTGCACAAAGCAGAAATTGGAACCGATGACAAATATTTGGATATCGGAATACTCCACTCTTAATCGGGTCTATAATGCGGAAGGCGAATATCTGCATACGGAGCATGGAAAGATAACGGCAGATTCCACAATGGAGATACTTCGCGAAGGCACATGGCCATATGCCGTTACGGCAACGATGGCAAAGTATCTGATCCCGGATACCGAGAAGCTTCGCTTTGAACTCACGGCGGAAAATACAGGAATGCGCGCGGATACGGACGAAATACATCTCTGGCTCGAGCTGAAAAATGGGGCCGACGATCCGTGGCTGGAGCTGACAGCGACCGGTTTTCGGCTGAGGGGCGAAGTAACTTCGTATACTACAGGGGGCCAATTTAAGCAAGCAGTCTTTCCAAGCACCGACGAATTCTATTACAAACTGACCGGCGAGCAGGAGAGCGACCTGCAGGTATACTGGCAGGACAATACGCTCCGGATCGTCTCCAAAAGTCCCGGTGAAGTTACGCTGCATTTAAAAGACCTGAAGGATACCTACCAGTTCCCGGCAGGCGGCTGCGTGATCACGGACTTCGCCGACGGGAAGATCATCGTCCAATAATCAAAAACAGTTTCCGGCCCGGCGGCATCCCCGCCGGGCC
>NZ_JBBMFF010000027.1:0-3087 GCF_040096185.1 Faecousia intestinalis
AAGCGTTGCGCCGGGCGAGGCATGCCTCGCCCCTACAACGCACGACTGGCAGCCCTGCAACACTTTCCACTCTCCATTTTCCACGAAAAAATCCCGGACCTGCGTCCGGGAATTTTTTTCTCAATCTTCCATTCAAATACTCAAACTTCCAGTTTGGCCGTCAGGGTCTCCTTTGCGCCCCAGCGGTCCACGACGGGCTGCACCGTGTCCTTCAGGAAGCGCGTCACCTGCGACGGGCAGCAGCCGATGAAGGCCCGCGGGTCGAGCATCTCCTCCAGCTCCTCCCGACTCAGCGGGAACAGCGGGTCGGCCGCGATGCGGTCGAGCAGGTCGTTCTGCCCGCCCTCGAGCTTCACGCGGGCGGCCGCGGCGTGGGAATGCACGCGCAGAGCCTCGTGCAGCTCCTGCCGGTCGCCTCCGCGCTTCACAGACTCCATGAGGATGTTCTCCGTGGCCATGAACGGCAGCTTCTCCATCACGCGGCGGGCGATGACGCGCTCATAGACCACGATGCCCTCCGTGATGTTCATATAGATGTTCAAAATGGCGTCCGTCGCCAAAAATGCCTCCGCCACGGAAAGGCGCTTGTTCGCCGAGTCGTCGAGCGTGCGCTCGAACCACTGCGTGCCCGCCGTGAACGCGGGGTTCAGGCTGTCCGTCATCACATAGCGCGCCAGCGCGCACATGCGCTCCGAGCGCATGGGGTTGCGCTTGTACGGCATGGCGGACGAGCCGATCTGGTGCTTCTCAAACGGCTCCTCCAGCTCCTCGAACGACTGGGCGATGCGCAGGTCGTTCGCGAACTTCATCGCGCTCTGGGCGATGCCGGACAGGGCCGAGAGGAAGTAGCTGTCCACCTTGCGGGAATACGTCTGGCCGGACACCGGCACGACGCCCGCAAAGCCCATCTCGTCCGCGATCAGGCGCTCCATCTCCTGAATTTTGCCCTCGTCGCCGCCGAACAGCTCGAGGAACGAGGCCTGTGTGCCCGTTGTGCCCTTCGAGCCGAGCAGCTGCAGGCGCGACAGGCGGAACTCCAGCTCGTCGATGTCCATGAGCAGCTCGTTGATCCACAGCGCCGCGCGCTTGCCCACGGTCGTGAGCTGGGCGGGCTGCAGATGGGTGTAGCCGAGGCAGGGCGTGTCCTTCCAGCGGTCGGCAAAGGCCGAGAGGTTCCGCACGACCTGCACGGCCTTCTTCACCACGAGCTGCGCGGCCTCGCGCAGGATGATGAGATCCGTGTTGTCGCCGACGTAGCACGACGTCGCGCCGAGGTGGATGATGCCCGCCGCCTTCGGGCACTGCAGGCCGTAGGCGTAGACGTGGCTCATCACGTCGTGGCGCACCTCGCGCTCGCGGGCCTCAGCCTCGGCGTAGTTGATGTCGTCGCGGTGGGCCTCCAGCTCGGCGATCTGCTCGTCCGTGATGGCAAGGCCGAGCGTCTTCTCCGCGCGGGCCAGGGCGATCCACAGCCGCCGCCAGGTGCGGAATTTGAAGTCCTGCGAGAAAAGGTACTGCATTTCCGCGCTGGCATAGCGCGTGGAGAGCGGGGAAATATAACGGTCCGTCTGCATGATGTTCTCCTCTTTTTACAACTGAGTCCGATCGATCGAACGGGGAGCCTCTGATGGAATTCACAAGCGTGGATGGCGAGAGATTTTTCGTCGAGTCGAGGTTTGGAAAGCGCAGGCGTACTTTGTGTACTCCAAGCTTTCTGAACCGATGGATCGGCGGAAAAGATTCGGCATCCGCCGAAGGGAATTCCATCAGAGGTTCCCCATTAAACTCCGATGTTCTGGTTTCTGTTTACGATCCGGGTCGTGACCTCGCCGGTCCGGCGGTCGATAAAGGCCGTGAAGAGCGACACGCGGTTTTCCGCGTGCAGGCCGTACCACACCGCCGCGGTGAAGTCCTCCTGACTGCCGCAGATGGTCACGGCGCGCGGCTCTCCGCAGAAGGACGGCAGCGGCGTGCCGTCGCCCTCGTAGGTGTAGATGATATGTCCCATCCCGGCGCGCGGCACGTCATAGTCGAAGACGCTGCGCTGGCAGCAGCGCGGGCTGCCCTCCATCGCCTTGAGGATGGACAGGGCATAGTGCCCGTCCGGATACAGCAGGCCCGAGATGCGCGGCGTGAAGTCCGGCGCGTCCTGCTTGAACGTGCTGGCGCGCAGCGCCTCCTCCCACGGGCGGCCGACGGCGAAGCAGTCGCGGATGGCGTCGGTCTGGTCGCCGTTCGAAACGACCCACGCCTCGCCGATGCGCCGCACCGGGTTATAGAGGATGCCCTTGGGATCCGTCATGGCCGCAGGGTCGAAGGCCTGCGCGCGGATGCCGTCGTCCGTCCGGACAAACACGCGGTTGCGGCTGTTGGCGCTGCGGCCCATGATGAAATAGGCCAGCACGCTGCACCGGTCGTCGCCGGAGCGGCCGAGCACGATGCCGCGGCCCGGATAGGGATTGTCCCGCAGCAGACGCGAAATGTCATACATTCTGATTCTCCTCCCTGCCCCGTCTGAAAAAAAACGGCGCACCTGCCGCAAACGCAGGTGTGCCCAGACGGTCGGCAACGAACCGATCCTGCCGCGCGATCCCGAAAACCGGGTCTGTATTTTTGAACGCGCCGCTTTCTCTTTGTGCCTTTATTTTATCACATTTGCCCGCGTTCGTCAAATCCCGCCGTGACGGAATAATCAACGAACGTTTCGGGTTCCCCCGCGGATTTTTGTGCTTTTTCCATAGAACGAAGATATTTGTAATGTTATGTGTAGAGGAAGAGCAGGATGGAAGTGGAAAACTGAAAATGGAACGTGGAAAGTTTCCGGCCGTGCGCTGTAGGGGAGCGGCATGCCGCTCCTGGCGCTGCACCGCCGATTCGTATTGGGTAACGATAAAATGGCAACGGCCCCCGATTTGTCATTGCGAGGGCGCTCTGCGCCCGTGGCAATCTCGGGAAGGCACTCGCAGCCCGTACAAGCCGCCATTAAAATGGAAAAGGCCGAAATATGGGGTGTAGCGGCGCTCACTGCGCAGCCGTTGGCGGCTTTGCCGCCTTACGGATGCGGCGTCCCCTTTACGGGGAGTGAGC
>NZ_JBBMFF010000028.1:0-3987 GCF_040096185.1 Faecousia intestinalis
CGAATCGACAGTGCAGCGCCGGGAGGGACATGTCCCTCCCCTACAACGCCCGGCTGGCGGCCGTGCCGAAAAATTCCCCGGAGCATGTGCTCCGGGGAACGGCTTCTTTCAGTCGCGGGCCTTTGTGTCGATCTCCGCGCGGCACTTTGCGCGGAAATCGTCTACGCTCATGGCGCCGAGATCCACACCGGCGCGCGTGCGGACGGACACGGTCTGGTTCTCCATGTCGCGGTCGCCGACGACGAGCATATACGGGATCTTCTGCATCTGGGCCTCGCGGATCTTGTAGCCGAGCTTCTCGCTGCGGTAGTCAGACTCGGCACGGATGCCCGCGTCGCGCAGACGGTCGACGATCTCCTGCGCATAGTCGTGCGCGCGGTCGGTGATCGGCAGAACGCGGACCTGCGTCGGCATCATCCACAGCGGCAGCGCGCCTGCGTACTTCTCGATGAGGTAGGCCAGCGTGCGCTCGTAGCAGCCGAGGCTCGTGCGGTGAATGATATAGGGACGGACCTTCTGACCGTTCTGGTCGGTGTATTCCATGCCGAAGCGCTCGGCCAGCAGCATGTCGATCTGGATGGTGACGAGGGTGTCCTCCTTGCCGAAGACGTTCTTATACTGGATGTCGAGCTTCGGACCGTAGAACGCGGCTTCGTCGAAGCCAACGGTGTACTTCACGCCGAGGTCGTCGAGGATGCGCCCCATGATCTCCTGTGCCTCGTTCCACTGCTCGGCCGTGCCCTCATATTTATTGTTGGGGTTCGCGGGATCCCACTGCGAGAAGCGGAACGTGCAGTCCTCGAGCAGGCCGACGGTACCGAGGCAGTACTTGGCAAGATCGAGGCAGTGCTTGAACTCCTCCTCCAGCTGATCCGGGCGCAGCACGATGTGGCCCTCGGAGATCGTGAACTGGCGCACGCGGATGAGGCCGTGCATTTCGCCGGAGTCCTCGTTGCGGAACAGCGTGGACGTCTCGCCGAGGCGCATCGGCAGGTCGCGGTAGGAGCGGGCGCGGTTCAGGTAGACCTGATACTGGAACGGGCAGGTCATCGGGCGCAGAGCGAAGCATTCCTTCGTCTCGTCGTGCGGGTCGCCGAGAACGAACATGCCGTCGAGGTAGTGGTCCCAGTGGCCGGAGATCTTATACAGCTCGCGCTTGGCCAGCAGCGGCGTCTTCGTCAGCAGATAGCCGCGCTTTTCCTCCTCGTCCTCGACCCAGCGCTGCAGCGTCTGGATGACGCGCGCGCCCTTCGGCAGCAGGATGGGCAGGCCCTGACCGATAACGTCGACGGTCGTGAAGTATTCCAGCTCACGGCCGAGCTTGTTGTGGTCGCGCCTGCGGGCCTCCTCCTGCTTCTGCAGGTATTCGTCCAGCTCCTCCTTCTTCGGGAAGGCAATGCCGTAGATGCGCTGGAGCATCTTGCGCTTCGAATCGCCGCGCCAGTAAGCGCCGCAGCACTGCGTCAGCTTGAAGGCGTTTGCCTTGATGCGGCCGGTGCTGTCCAGATGCGGGCCTGCGCACAGGTCCGTGAACTCGCCCTGCGTGTAGAACGAGATGACGGCATCCTCGGGCAGGTCGTTGATGAGCTCGACCTTATACGGCTCACCGAGCGACTCCATATAGGCCACGGCCTCGGCGCGCGGCTTCTCGCTGCGGACGAGGGGGAGCTTTTCCTTGCAGATCTTCTTCATCTCGGCCTCGATGGCGTCGAGGTGCTCCTGCGTGAAGCTGAAGTCTGCATCAAAATCGTAGTACCAGCCGCTGTCGATGGACGGGCCGATGGCCAGCTTGACCTGCGGATACAGGCGCTTGACGGCCTGCGCCATCACATGGGAGCAGGTGTGCCAGTACGTCTTGCGATAGGCCTCGTTTTCAAACGTGTACAGATTTTCTTCGGACATGGTGTTTCCTCCTTCATTCTGAGGGGCAATAAGGGAACCTCTGTATAAAATCAACTGCGGTGCCTGCCAGATCTTTTTCGCCAATCCATCGGTTCGGAAAACTTGAAATACATACCAGTATTCCGGCGTTTCCCAAACCTTGGTTTGACAAAAAATATCTTGCCATTCACGCTTGTTGATTTTATCAGAGGTTCAAAAAAATCACCCCTGATCCAATCAGGGGTGAGATACAGATTCTGTATTCCACGGTTCCACCCTGCTTGCAGCGCATGGCGCTGCCGCTCGTTGGCGCGGTAACGGGCGCACCCGGCTCAGCCTACTGGAAGTTCAGCGGAGCGGCTCGGAAGCGGTTCGGCGGCAGGCGGGTGCAGGAGCTTTCACCAACCGCTCCCTCTCTGGGCAACCGGGCCTGTTCCGGTCTTCGTCACAGCCTCTTTGATATCGCCAATATAGCACGTTTGCCCGGCCGTGTCAAGCGGTGCGGGCAAAGTTTTTTGCCTGCGGCGGGGCGGTTGCGTTTTGCGGCCGTTATGTTAACCGTTTTGTAATCCTTTCACAATATCTTGTGCTTTCCCATGCGCAGAGTGCGGATATCTAGTCCGCCGGAAAACGGAAATAATAGCATAAAAAGTTTGACGAAAACAGGAAAATAAGAAAAAAGCTTGACAAATCGTGAAAGAATGTTATAATTGCGCGGTAGTTACAATATAGTAACAATAGTTGCAGCCCGCAAACAAAACCGGCCGCTGCAGCGAAAATTCTCAGAAATTGGAGGAGGCAAGCATGCAAAGAAGCACACAACATCCGCGCCGCCGGGCGTGGCTGCGGCGGCTTATCGTCATCGCGGTGCTGGCCGCCGCTGTCGGCGCGCTGCTTTCGCAGACCGTCTTTGCCCAGACCAGCTATATCATCACGGACGGCGACCGCGTCACCGTCCACCGCTCCTACAGCTCCGATCCCTATGAGGTGCTCACCGAGGCGGGCATCGAGCTCGAGGAGGAGGATACCTATGAGACCGGCTATGCCGACGGCATGAATCAGATCACCGTCCGCCGCATGCAGATGGTCACGGTCATCAACCGCGGCGCGCAGAGCGTCATCGGCACCTATGGCGAAACGACCGGCTCCCTGCTGGCCCGCATGGGCATCACGCCGGGCACGGGCGACACGCTCTCGTGCAGCAGCGAGACGCAGACCTACGACGGCATGACCATCGAGCTCGTGCACACGGAGACGCGCATCGAGGAGGAGGACACGACCGTTCCCTACCCCGTCAATTATTATGAGGACCCCGACCTCGAGCCGGATGCCGAGATCGTCCTCGTGGCCGGGCAGAACGGCCTGACCCACGTCAAGAGCGAGGTCACCTACCGCAACGGCAAGGAGGTCTCCCGTGTTATCGTGCAGGAGACGGTCCAGACGAAGCCCGTCACCCAGCTCGTCATCCGCGGCGTCGACCGCACCATCATGGAGCAGCCCGCCGATCCGGAGCCTGCGGAGCAGGCGGCCCCTGCCGCCTCGTCCGGCACGGCCTCCGGCAGCTCCTCGTCCGGCTCGTCGTCCTCCGGCGGCTCACGCTATGACGGCTCGGCCGAGACGGATGGAAACGTCATCATGACGTCCTCCGGCGAGAGCTACACCTACGTCGATGTGATGACCTGCTCCGCCACAGCCTACACCTGCGAGGGCTATGTCGGCCACACATATTCCGGCACGCTGGCCCGCGTGGGCGCCATCGCGGTCGACCCGACCGTCATCCCGCTCGGCACGAAGATGTATGTCGTTTCAAACGACGGCCAGTATGTCTATGGCTACTGCGTGGCCGAGGACATCGGCGGCGGCATCAAGGGCAATAAGATCGACCTGTATTTTGACACCTATGCCGAGTGCTGGGACTTCGGCGTGCGCATGTGCACCGTCTATATCCTCGGCTGAATGAAAATGAAATAATAATAGAGAAGGGCCGGACTGCACGTCCGGCCCTTTTGCAATGCGATGTAATGTTGTACTCCGCGCAAAATTCTCCGCGTCGGCGCGACGAAGACCATCGGCGACTATATCCTCCCGCCCGCCATCTGCAGCTTT
>NZ_JBBMFF010000029.1:0-2007 GCF_040096185.1 Faecousia intestinalis
GCCGGACATCCCTTTGGCCTCCTCGCAATGACAAACCTTTGGCGTTTGCCATTTTAACGACAGCCTGTCTCTTACGCCGGTGCGGCGCCGGGAGGGGCTTGCCCCTCCCCTACAACGCACGCCAAGGCCCTTCCCGAAAAAATGCCGCTCCCTGCTTGTATTACCCGGGGAAACATGGTAAAATAATCAGTAAAATCGTGTGGTGCGCCCAAATGCAGGCGCGCAAAATCGGAGGAATCTTATGTCAACCTTACAAGAAGAGATCAGCCGCCGCCGGACGTTTGCGATCATTTCGCACCCGGACGCCGGCAAAACCACGCTGACGGAAAAATTCCTGCTCTACGGCGGGGCCATCGCGCAGGCGGGCGCGGTCAAGGGCAAGAAAAACGCCCGCGCTGCCGTCTCGGACTGGATGGAGATCGAAAAGCAGCGCGGCATTTCCGTCACCTCCTCCGTCATGCAGTTCCAGTATGAGGGCTTCTGCATCAACATCCTCGATACGCCGGGCCATCAGGACTTCTCGGAGGACACCTACCGCACGCTCATGGCGGCGGACTCCGCCGTTATGGTCATCGACGGCAGCAAGGGCGTCGAGGCGCAGACGCGCAAGCTCTTCAAGGTCTGCGCCATGCGCCATATTCCCATCTTCACCTTCGTCAACAAGATGGACCGCGAGGCGAAGGACCCGTTCGACCTGCTCGACGAGCTGGAAAACGAGCTTGGCATCGAAACCTACGCCGTGAACTGGCCCATCGGCTGCGGCAAGGAGTTCCAGGGCGTCTATAACCGCCGCGGGCAGCACATCGACTTCTTCTCCGGCGTGTCCGGCAAGCGCCGCGCCGACCGTGAGGAGGTCCTGCTCGATGATCCGCGCGTCGGCGAGCTCATCGGCGCGGACCGCTGGCAGCAGCTGCGCGACGATGTCGAGCTGCTCGGCGCGGGCCGCGAGTTCGACATGGACGAGGTCCGCCGCGGCCGGCTCAGCCCGGTGTTCTTCGGCTCGGCCCTGACGAACTTTGGCGTGGAGCCGTTCCTCGAGGCCTTCCTGCAGATGACGCCGCCGCCCCTGTCGCGCACGGCCGACTGCGGCGTGATCGACGCCTTCAGCCCGGACTTCTCCGCCTTCGTCTTCAAAATTCAGGCAAATATGAACAAGGCCCACCGCGACCGCCTCGCCTTCCTGCGCATCTGCTCCGGCAAGTACGAGCGCGAGGCAGAGGTGTTCCATGTGCAGGGCGGCCGCAAGCTGCGCCTGTCGCAGCCGCAGCAGCTCATGGCGCAGGAGCGCGAGATCATCGACGAGGCCTACGCCGGGGATATCATCGGCGTGTTCGACCCCGGCATCTTCTCCATCGGCGACACCATCACCACGCCGGGCAAAAAGTTCCGCTTTGCGGGCATCCCGACGTTCCCGCCGGAGCATTTCTCCCGCGTCAGCCCGAAGGACACCATGAAGCGCAAGCAGTTCGTCAAGGGCACGGAGCAGATCGCCCAGGAGGGCGCCATTCAGATCTTCAAGGTGCCGGACACCGGCATGGAGGAGGTCATCGTCGGCGTCGTCGGCACGCTGCAGTTCGACGTGTTCCGCTACCGTATGCACAGCGAGTACGGCGTGGAGCTGCGCATGGAGGGCCTGCCCTATGAGGTCCTGCGCTATATCCGCAAGAGCCCCGTCGAGGAGAAGGAGCTGAACCTCTCGTCCGACGTTGAGCTGCTCGAGGACTACCGCGGCCATAAGCTGCTCGTCTTCTCCAGCCCGTGGGCCATCGACTTCACCCTCCGCCGCAATCCCGGTCTCGAGCTGGTCGAGACCCTGCAGGAGCTGGATACGGCGACGCTGTAAAAAATGCAGGGGAGCGGCATGCCGCTCCCGCCGACGCACTTGCAGTCCGTACAAGCCGCCGTTAAAATGGTACGCACCGATTGCGTATGTAGCGGCGCTCACTGCGCAGCCGTTGGCGGCTTTGCCGCCTTACGGATGCGGCGTCCCCTTTACGGGGAGTGAGC
>NZ_JBBMFF010000030.1:0-2474 GCF_040096185.1 Faecousia intestinalis
GACGCAATTGGTGCATACCATTTTATCGGCAGCTGGTTCGCATCGGCAGTGCCTTCCCGAGATTGCACCCCAAGGGCACTTCCTCGCGCTTCGCGCTCAGGGCGCCGCGGCCCCGCTGGGGCCTCGCAATGACAAATCGAGAGTGTTTACCGTTTTGACGATAGCCCGCTTCTTGCGTCGGAGCAGTGCCGGGTCCGGCTGTCCGCTCCCCTACACCGGACTGTGCGATTGGTGTTTCTCAGTCCACGCGCTCGAACACCATCGGGTATTCCGAGCCGAACATTCCGCCCCAGTCGCCGCTTTCCTCGTCCTGCGGCGGCGTCAGATAGAGCTTGTTGTCCTCCACGGAATAGTAGAGGATATCCTCCCAGTCCTCCCCGCTCTGCGTCAGGTAGAGGATGCCGTTCGAGGCCGTATAGGTCCCGGATGAGCCGTCCACATCGAGCTGCAAACCGGCAAAAGCCTGTTTCAGCAGCGCCTCCTGATCGGGATACTTCTCACACAGCGCGTCCTCCAGCGCATTGAGCTCTTCCCGGAGCGCCTTCGCGTCATAGTCCATGTGATAACTGCCGTCCTCCCCGAATGTAACGAGCATCGTCATCACCGTGGGATCATCCATCTGCAGATCCAGGCCGAGCGCATCGTTGAGCGCATCGAGCAGATCCGGCGTCAGATCGACCTGCGCCTTCCATGTCCCGGTAAGTACCGCATCCGTCTCGCCCGCCGTCATGTCGCCGCCGTAGAGAAGCCGCGCGATCTGTGCGCCGATGCTCTTCTCCAGCGCCGTCAGCTCGTCCTCGGAGAGGTCGAACAGGCCGACGGGGCTGTCCGAAAGGGCCTCGGGCTGTGTCTCCAGTGCTGCCCAGTGAAGGTCAAGCGTCGCCTTTGCGTCAAGCTGGTCCGGCAGGTCCAGCGTCACGCCAAGCTGCGCGCCGCCGTCCTCCGTGCCGTAGTTCATCGTGAGCAGGTCGAGCTTCTCTGCACCAAAGCCCGTCGACAGGCGGGCCGTCAGGCTCTGCGCCGCGTCATCCAGCACAAGCTGCAGACCATAGCTGCCGGTCTCGTCGCCGACGGCGAGCGTCAGAAGGCCATTCTGACCGGTAAGGCCGCAGACAAACAGGATCTCCGGCTCCGCATCGTCCTCGGCCGACCAGGCCTCGACCCGGTTCCACGGATTATCCGTCCCGGCGAGCCGGATGCTGACCGTAATGTCCGTTCCGGACTCCTGCACCGTTATCTCCCAGGCGCGGACCATGCCGTCGCCGTCCACCGAGACATGCAGCGGCGTGCGCACGCTGTCGATCAGCTCGCCAATCACGGTATCTGTGCTCATCTTCACGCCCATATTGACGGTGAAATCGATCTCATAGGCATCGCAGAAGGCTCTGCACAGGCGCGTGAGCTGCTTTTTGCTGAAGTCGATGTCGTAATTCGTGACCGGCACGCTGCGCCCGTCCAGCGCCAGGACGGACGTCCCGGCCTTCGTGACCTTCAGGCTGTCGCCGAAGGTTCGGAGCTTATCCTGCAGATCAGCAGACAGAGCCGGGTCTCTGGCGGTCTCCTCCGGGAACAGATCAAGGTCCTCCAGCGAGCCGAGCTCACCCAGCATTTCGCCGAGGGCGGAATCGGCATAGGCCTCGGCAACGCCGTGCGCCGGGATGCTGTAGACCTCGTCCGTGATGCCGGGCAGCGTGAGCTGCAGCTCCTCCGCATCGCCGTAGAACGAAATGGGCAGCGTCCCCTCCCCCCACGGCACGGTCAGCTCAGCCGTGCCGCCGAGGCGGCGCGTCGCATTGTCGCGCTGCGAATAGAGCTCGGCCGCGAGCGTTTCGCCGTTGGATTCAAACGTGAGCGTGGCCGTCAGCGCGCGCTGCTCACTCAGCGGGCCCCGCAGCGTCTCGGCAAAGGCCATCAGCTTCTCCGGGCGGCCGACCTCCGTCTCGAGGGCAGCGGCCGTCTTCTGCCATGCGCGCTGCACGCGGGCCTCGGGCGCATTCCACACGAGGAAGTAATACAGCGCTCCGGCGGCCAGCGCCAGCACAACGACCGGGAGCAGGATCCAGAGCCAGATCCGCTTTTTGCGCTTTTTCGGCGGCTCCGGCGGCAGGGCCTCTCCGGGCATGACCGGCATTTCCGGCGCAGGCTCCGGCATTTCGGGCATTACGGCCGACTCGGGCATCGCCGGTTCCGTTTCCGGCGGGTCGAGCGGGCTGCCGCAGGCGGTGCAGAAGCGCACGTCATCGACAAGCGGCGCGCCGCAGTTATGACAATACTTCATAATTTTCCCTTTCTCTGTTTCCCTGTCAGAATAATGGTATCATGGTTTGTCAAGGAAGCTCTGGATAAATCAGCAAAAGCGGATGGCGAGAGATTTTTGGGCAAGTCGAGGTACGGAACGTGCAGTTGTACTTTGTGTACCCGCAAGGGGCATGCCGCATCCGTAAGGCGGCAAAGCCGCCAACGGCTGCGCAATA
>NZ_JBBMFF010000031.1:0-3743 GCF_040096185.1 Faecousia intestinalis
TTCTCCGGCGGCGTGTACGTCGGAGAAAATACCGCTCGGCTCGCAAACGTGCGAAGGGTGCGCCCTTCGTGCGCTGCAGCGAGCCGCAGCCCTTTCAAACGAGAGCCCAGTGAAACGGGTCTCGTTTGAGAGCTTGGCAAAAATCCTTTTTTGACAAGCTCATACCCCGCCGGGGTTTCCCCTGCGGGATATTTTTATGCCCGTATAGCCGAATCAAAATGCTGCGCATATGCTGGCAGGAGGTGAGTGCGATGATCCACACCGTTTTGCCGGGAGAGACGCTGCGCGGCATCGCTGCGATGCACGGGACCGGACCGGACCTGCTTGCCGCGTGGAACGGGACGGCGGAGCCCTTGACCGGGCAGGAGCTGCTCGTGCTGCATCCGCAGGCGCTGCACACCGTCCGGTGCGGCGAGAGCTGGCAGAGCCTGTCTGCGCGCTTTGGCCTGCCGGAGCTGCGCCGCTGCAATCCCGGGCCGCTCCGGCCGGGGCGGCGGCTCGTGCTGGGCTTCCGGGAGCGCGGCACGCGGCCGCTGGCGCTGTGCGGCACGATGGGGCCGGAATGGAACGATCTGGGGCTTTCCTATATATGTGAGCTGGCGGCGGACGCTGCGGAGCTTGACGGCGACGGCGCGCTGCATCGTTTACCGCTGCATGGCCGCCCGGCCTGCCTGCGCCTCTCGGGAAGCGGAGCAAAGCTGGAAACCCTGCTCCGCAGCCGGGCCGCGCAGGAGCGCCTTCTGCTCGAGACGGCTGCACTCTGCCGCGCGCATGGCACGGCGCAGGTCGAGCTGGCGGTCTGTGATCTGCTGCCGGACTGCGATCCGGCTCCGTTGGTCTCCCGGCTGCAGGCGCTTCTGGCGGAGCGGGGCGGAGGACTGACGCTGGCCCTGCCGCGGCCCGGCGCGCTCGGCTGGGAGGCCCCGATGCTGGCTCGGCTGGCTGCCGCTGCCGGACGGGTGCGCGCTGCGCCCGGTCTTCCGGGGCTGCCGCCGGAAAAATTACTGGCGGACTATGACGATGCGGCGTGCGACCGCTGCGGCCTTCGGACGGAGCGGCTCAGCCGGGGCGAAGCGCTGGCCCTGGCCCGGCGGACCGGAGCCTGCCTGCACTATGACGCTGCGAAGCACCTGACGTGCTTTTCCTACCGCGATGAGACGGGCGCGCCGCACACGGTGCGCTTTGCGGGCCTGCGCAGCTGGATGGAGCGCCTGCGCGCACTGGAGCAGGCGGGCGTCGCGGCTCTGGCGCTCCGCGCCCCGGATCCGGCCCTTTGCCTGCTGCTGCATACGCAGTTCCAGCTACGGTAAAAAAGTAGCGTCGCTCACTGAGCGACGCTACGAAAATATCATTCGTTGTTTGTGATTTTAACGGCAGCCTGTGCGAATGGGGCGCTCAGGGAACGCCTTGCGGAGGACGCTTCAACGGTAAAAGGGCATTGATACTCGCCGCGCATCCTGATGTGTCATTGCGAGGAGCGAAGCGACGTGGCAATCTCATGCAGCATCCCGTGAATCTGCCGAGGCTGCCCCACGATATTGTCCACTTTCCATTTTCAACCTGCCGCGCGGCCGCTTACAACGGCGTACCCGCTTCTTCTTCCGGCGGCTTGCGGCACAGAGCGGCAAGCTCGGCGAAACGGGCGCAGATGCGGTCGTAGTTCTCCGGGCGGTGGGGGAACAGGCAGGCGGAGCAGTCCTTGATGCCGCTTTCCGTGTACTGCAGGCCGCCGCCGCAGCGCTCGCCAAGGGCGTAGAGCGGGCAGAAGCAGAACAGACAGTTGAAGTGCTCCGGATCGTTCGTCTTGTGGCACGGAAAATATTCGCATTCCCGGTTCTGAAAGAATTTATAGTGCTCGCTCATGGTCTTCTCCCGACCGGGTCCCCGGCCTTTACCTTGCTTTCGATGCCGCGGGCCGACCATTTGGCGATATCCGCGGCGGGTTCGAACTTCCCATGCTCCAGCAGCAGGATGACGGTCGAGCCGCCGTATTCAAAGTAGCCCTTTTCCTGCAGGCGCGCGCAGGCGGCAGCGCCGGTCTCGTGGTTGCAGATGCGGCCGACGAGCATGGCTCCGACCTCCATCTGCACGATATCGCCGAAGCGCTCCGTGTGCAGCAGCGTGCGGGCGCGGGCATTGCGGCGGTAGACACCCAGTGAGCCTGCGATCGGATTGACGCTGTGCAGCACGCCGGGGATGCGGACCGTCGGCTCCTGCGTGCCGGTGTCCGGATAAGCATAACGATGGTAATCATCCGGCGACAGGCGGAAGATCAGGCACCAGCCGCCGAGGAAGCGCTCCGCCAGCGCGTCGTCCGCCAGCAGCTCGCCGAGACGGTAGGAGACATCCTTCACGGTAAAGACGCTGTCCTCACCGATGGGCAGGGCCGTCAGCTTGGAGTCCGCGATGGCGGGCAGCTCGTCCGGGGCGGAGCGGTCGTCCGTACGGATGCGCTGCCGGGTGAAGAAATCGTTGAAGCACCGGAACGTCTGCTGCGTGCAGTCCGAGACGTCGATGTCATACTGCGCCAGAAACCGGCGCACCTTCCCGCGGGAAAGCGGGCTTTTCTGCCATGCGGCATAGAGCTGCGAGACAAAGCGGCGGCAGAGGATGCCGCGGGCGAGCAGACGGCCGAACGCCGTGCCGTAGACAAAGTGCATGGCGCCCGCGCCGACCTCCGGCTCCTGCGTCAGCGCGCCCTGCGCGCGGTTCCAGACCTCCCGCATGGCGCTCACAGCAGGGCGCGCAGCGCGTCGATGACGGAGGCTACGCTGCCCTCGCCGCTCGGCGCGGCATCGCGGAAGTCATAGCGGCGCATGCCCGGGTCGCAGTCGCCTGTGCGGAAGCCGTAGTCCGCGGCCTGCAGCATGGCAAGGTCGTTCGGTGCGTCGCCGACGCAGACGAGAATGCTGCGGCCGAGCGTGTCGGCCAGACGGCGGGCGGCAGTGCCCTTGTCGCAGCCGCCCGCGCTGATCTCCATATTGCGCGGCAGCGCGCGGGTGATGGCATAGCGATTTCCGACGAGTCCGGCCGTGTAGCGCTGCAGCTCGTCAAAATAGGCGATCTCCTCCGGCGGGGTGTTGGCCGGGTCGTCATAGCCCACCTGCTTCGACGTGCCATAGACGGCCAGCTTGATCCACGGCTGCGGCGGCAGGACAGCTTCGTGCTGTACCGGCACGCCGTTGGCAGCCAGCGCGGCATCCCGGCGGGGATCGTCGCCGTAGGCATAGTGGCAGTCGAGCGTCTGCACCTCGGTACGCTCGTTCGGACAGTGGTCGCGCAGAGCCTGCAGCAGCTGCGGCGCATCCTCTGCGAGCGGGAAGGCAAACAGCAGCTCGTCCGTGCGGTAATCATAGCACGCGCCGCCGTTATAGAGAATGCACGGCGCATTCACCGGCACGAGCGCGGCCTTCTTGCGGAACATCGGAATGCTCCGGCCGCTGGCCACGGTGAAAATGCCGCCCTCGGCCTGAAAGGCGGCGATGGCCTCGAGATTGCGGGCGGGGATCTGCCCGGACATATCCGTCAGCGTATGGTCAAAGTCACTGGCAAGCAGGACGTTGGAAAATCTACCCATGCTGTTCCTCCGTAAAACAATGAAATGCTTTATCATTATACCAGACTGTCAAAAGAACTGCCAAGCCAAAAGTTTCGGAGGGAAGGATCGTGTGAAAGACTAACTATTAAAAGTCAAGCCCGAAATGCGGAGGAGCGGCAAAAATTTAGACGGTTCAAAAGGGGTA
>NZ_JBBMFF010000032.1:0-2352 GCF_040096185.1 Faecousia intestinalis
GGAGGCCGAAGGCCGACGTGGCGCCCTGAGCGCGAAGCGCGAGGAAGTGCCCTTGGGGTGCAATCTCGCAGTACCCGATTGGATGACGGGCAGGCTTCGGCGAATTCGCAGGCGGTTGCGAGAGATTCCCACGTCGCTGCGCTCCTCGCAATGACAAATCTGGAAGCCTTGCGCCGTTGAATCACTGCTGCGATACCTGCAACTGCCTTAGGCGCTTACTAAGCGCCGCTACAGACGCAATCGGTGCATACCATTCTAACGGCAGCCGGTACGAATCGGCACTGCCTTCCCGAGATTCCCACGTCGCTTCGCTTCTTGCAATGACGATTCGGGGGCCGGTGCTTAGCCGCCACAGGCGGGCTTCTGATTCCTGCTATTTGATCGGCGGCCTGTTTTTCGGCATAAAACGACCACCTCCCCGGCAGAATAACCGGAGAGGTGGTGCAGATGAAAAAAGTGCTGATCGCGATCCTGCTGCTGGGCCTGCTGCCGCATGCGTCGGCGGACTACATTCACTGGGTGGACTTCCGCCTCAGTGCGCCGGTGCTCCGCAGCGCGCTGGAGCTGGACATGGCCTCGCAGGGCGGGGAGCAGCCCCTTGACTGGATCGACATTCTGGCGCTGGCCGCGGCATGGCGCGGCGGCACGGGCGTGACCGTGGCGGACACGCAGCGGGCGGCGCAGGCCCTGCGCGGCGATACGCCGCCGGAGCGGCTGCCCGGCATGGCGGGACGCTACTTTTCGTATTACCGCGAAGCCTACGGCGCGGCGCTCGGCGGGCTGGTCGGGCATTTTGCCATCCGGCGGACAGACCCGCAGACCGGCGAAGCGGAGTGGATCCCGGCTTACGGCCTCAAGGCCTTTTCGCCCATCGCAGCGGGCTATTTCTGGTCGCATTATCCGGACTTCGGCGCGCAGCGCAGCTATGGCTATGCGCGGCCGCACCTCGGCAACGACATCCTCGGCGCGCTCGGCACGCCCATCTGCGCCGTGGAGGGCGGCACGGTCGAAGCGCTCGGCTGGAACCGCTACGGCGGCTGGCGCATCGGCATTCGCTCCGACGACCGGAAGCGCTATTATTACTATGCCCATCTTCGCAAAGACACGCCCTATGCCGAGGGACTTGCCGTCGGGCAGCGGGTGCAGGCGGGCGAGGTTATCGGCTTTATGGGCCGCACGGGCTATTCCGCGCAGGAGAACGTCAACAATATCGAGACGGTGCACCTGCATTTCGGCCTGCAGCTGATTTTCGACGAGTCGCAGAAGGAGTGCGACAGCGAGATCTGGATCGACGTCTATCCCATTATCGAGCTGCTTGCCTCGCATTGCAGCAGCGTGGCCCGCGACCCGCAGACCGGGAGGTGGGAGCGGCTGTATCCCTACTGCGATCTGGATGCGGAGCCGATCAGATCAGCTGCTGCTCGTTGATGATAAGCTTGAACTGCAGGCCGAGCTTTTCGGCGGCCTTGCGGCAGAGGATCATGCGCTGCATGAAAATTTCAAAATAGTCCATGACGGAGCCGAAGTGCGTGTCGACCGTCAGCTTCAGCTTGACGAGCGTGCGGTCCTCGTTGATCTTCAGCGTGGACTTTTTCACGGAGTAATTCACGCGGTCGTGGATGTCGAATGTCGTCGTGTCCTGATTGCGAACGCGGCTGCGGCGCACATCGGCCTTGTCCGCGAGGATGAGGGCGGCCGCGACGGCGTTGACCGGCACGCCGGTGCCCTCGTCGTGGTTGCCGATGGCCGTGACGATCGTCGCGACGTCCTCGGCCCCGAAGCCGAGCGACGTCAGGATCTGGAACGCCATGACGGCGCCGCTCTGCGAGTGCTCGATGCGGTTGACCAGATTGCCGATGTCGTGCAGATAGCCCGCGATCTTCGCCAGCTCGACGGTGTGGGCGTCGTAGCCGAGCGTTTCGAGCAGATAGCCCGCCATAGCCGCCACATGCGTCACATGGGCAAAGCTGTGCTCCGTATAGCCCAGCGCCACGAGCGATTCGTCCGCCTTGGAAATATAGGCGCGGATCGTTTCATTTTTTTCGATCTCTTCAAAAGTCATAAATCATACCTTCTTCCTGTTATCTCTGTCAGTATAGCAGCTTTTCCGGCCGGAATCAACGAAGTTTGTGTTAAAAATTCACAGATATTGATGCGCAAAACCGGGAACTTGCTTGACAGGCCCATCGTCTCATGATAGGATGGAAATAGTAAGGAAGCTCTGAATAAATCATCTGCGGCGGATGCCGGATCTTTTTCGTCAATCCATCGGTTCGGAAAGTTTGTGGTATTGCGCAGCCGTTGGCGGCTTTGCCGCCTTACGGATGCGGCATGCCCCTTGCGGGTACACAA
>NZ_JBBMFF010000033.1:0-1315 GCF_040096185.1 Faecousia intestinalis
CCACGTCGGCCGTTGGCCTCCTCGCAATGACAAATTCGGGGGCCTCACGCCATAAAATCAATGCCGTAAATGCTGCCAGCCTGCACAAGCCGTAAGCACGCCGCCGGGCCGTCCCCGTCCCTAATGATTCATTCTTCAGTCTTCAGTATTCATTCTTCATTTCGCGCGCGGAGCGCGCGCTTTCTCACCCTCCGCAATAGGGACAGGCGGTATAGCCCCGCGCGATGGCGAGGTTGACGCTGTAGGCCCAATAGCTCTGCTTTTTGAAGTGGGAGCAGCTGTAATTGTGATAATAATCCGTGCCGTCGTTCTCCACAAAGGCGACGTGCGCGTCGAAAAACGCAGATTTCTGCTGCAGGGCCGCGTTGCTGTCCTGCAGGGTGCTCACGCGGCTGTTCAGCTTGCTGAGCTGGGCGTTCAGCGCGTCGATCTGCGTGGCGTAATCGGCGTTCTCGTCGACGAGGCGGAGATTTTCCTCCTGCAGCTCGCGCAGGGACTGCTCGTTCTGCGCGCCCTGCATCTGATAGGTGTTGACCTGCTGCTCGAGCCGGTCGATGTCGCGGGCCTGACTGGCCAGCTCCTCCTGCGCGGCGGCAAGATCGTCCTGCGCCTCGGCAAGCTCCGTGGCCGTCTGGGCGGCGGACGCGGCCTGCCGGTCCAGCTCCTCGGCCTGCACGCGAAGGCGGTTGCGGTCGCGCTGGTAGTGCGTCAGGTAGTAGTAAACGCCAAACGCGCAGCACCCGGCCAGCACCGCGCACACGAGGGCGAGCGAGACGATCGCCCGCACCATGCGGTGGTAGCGGCGGGAGCGCGGCTTTTTCTTTTCGGGCTGCTCGACCGGCTTGCGCACGGGCCGCGGCTGGTCCGTCCGCTTCGGCAGAGCGATGTGCAGGCTCGTGTAGGGGGAGTCGGGCAGCGGCTCGCGCACGACCCCGGCGCATTCGTCGCAGAAGGTCTTCCCCTCGGCAATGCGCCGCCCGCAGCGGATACAGTTCATAGCTCCATCCCCCTTTTCGACATATCCTCTCTATTTTACACCAAAATCCCCCGACTGTAAATAGGGAATATGGCGCGCGGGGGCGCACGCTCCGCGTGCTAAATGAAGAATGAATCCTGAAAACTGAAGAATGAATCATTCGCTGGCCTCCGGCCGTGCGCTGTAGAGGGAGCGGACAGCCGGGCCCGGCGCAATGCTGCTGACCAGTGCAGGCTATCGATAAAACGGTGAAAGCCAAAGGTTTGTCATTGCGAGGAGCGAAGCGACGTGGCGCCCTGAGCGCGAAGCGCGAGGAAGTGCCCTTGGGGTGCAATCTCG
>NZ_JBBMFF010000034.1:0-3126 GCF_040096185.1 Faecousia intestinalis
CCGATCTCCCCCGGCCGGCCGTTTTATGCGTTGGCAATTGTAGGGGAGCGGACAGCCGGGCCCGGCGCAATGCTGCCGATACGAACAGGCTGCCGATAAAACGGCAGGCACCGATTGCGTCTGCAGCGGCGCTCAGGGAGCGCCATTGGCAGTAGCAGGTATTGGGACGGTGATTCGGCGGCGTAAGACAAACAGGTTTGTCATTGCGAGGAGGGCGAAAGCCCGACGTGGCAATCTCGCAGTACCCATCCGGAGCGCAGGAAAGCCATCGGCGAAATCGCAGGCTGTTGCAGGAGATTGCCACGGCCCCGATGGGGCCTCGCAATGACAAATCAGGTGACCTCGCGCCATAGAAGCAATGCAGCGTATACTGCCAGCCTGTATGGCGCTCCCTGAGTGCCGCTACAGACGCAATTGGTTTGTACGTTTTATCGCTGCCCTGTACGAACTGGCAGTGCCTTACTGAAATGACAAATCCGGTGGTCTGCGCCGATTTCCCATTGACAAACGGCAAAGCAGCCGCTACAATAGCGTTCGTACAAGTATGAAAAATATGATTTTGGAGGGATTCGATGGCAGGAGGCAAGCATTTGCTCGGCATGCCGCGCGGGCGGCACGTTTTCGGAACGGTCAAGGTCGGCGAACGCGGCCAGATCGTGATCCCCAAGGAAGCCCGCGAGCTGTTCGGCATCCGGCCGGGCGACACGCTGCTCGTGCTCGGCGATGAGAAAAACGGACTGCTTGTGACGCCGCCGGACGTGATGCACGACGTGGCGCGGCAGATCTTTCAAAATCTGGAGGAAGAGGAGAATCAGAAATGAACGCAGAAGAGATCTATCGTCCGCTCGGTGTCTCGCCGCAGGTGTGTGCCTTCGGCGAGCGGGTGCTGGACGGACTGCGGGAGCGCTTTGCGGCCGTAGACCGCATCGCAGAGGCCAATCAGGCCAAGGTGCTTGCCGCCATGCAGAAAAACCGCGTCAGCGCGGCCTGCTTTGCCGCAACGACGGGCTATGGTTATGACGACGTCGGCCGCGACAAGCTCGAGCGCGTCTATGCCGACACATTCCACACCGAGGCCGCGCTCGTGCGCCCGCAGATCACCTGCGGCACGCATGCCCTGACTGTGGCCCTGTCTGCGAACCTGCTGCCGGGCGACGAGCTGCTTTCGCCGGTCGGCGCGCCGTATGACACGCTCGAGGAGGTCATCGGCATCCGCCCGTCGCCCTGTTCGCTGCGGGAATACGGCGTGAGCTACCGGCAGGCGGACCTGAAGCCGGACGGCACGTTCGACTATGAGGCCATCCGCGCCTGCGTGAACGAAAAGACAAAGCTGGCCACCATCCAGCGCAGCAAGGGCTATGCGACCCGCCCGACGTTCTCCGTGCAGCAGATCGGCGAGCTCATCGCCTTCCTGAAGTCCCTGAAGCCGGACATCATCTGCATGGTGGACAACTGCTACGGCGAATTCGTCGAGCCGATCGAGCCGAGCGACGTCGGCGCGGACATGATCGTCGGCAGCCTCATCAAGAACCCCGGCGGCGGCCTTGCTCCCATCGGCGGCTACATCTGCGGCCGGACGGACCTTGTCGAGCGCTGTGCCTACCGCCTCTCCGCGCCCGGCCTTGGGCAGGAGGTCGGCGCAAACCTCGGCCTGCTGCCGTCGCTGTATCAGGGCTTCTTCCTTGCCCCGACCGTTGTCGCATCTGCGCTCAAGGGCGCGATCTTCGCGGCCAATCTCTATGAGCGCCTTGGCTTCCGCGTCGTTCCGAACGGCTCGGAGTCCCGCCACGACATCATTCAGGCCGTGGAGCTCGGCTCACGCGAGGGCATGATCGCCTTCTGCAAGGGCATCCAGTCCGCTGCGCCGGTCGACAGCTTTGCCGATCCCATGCCGTGGGATATGCCCGGCTATGAGGACGAGGTCATCATGGCGGCAGGCGCGTTCGTGCAGGGCTCGTCCATTGAGCTCTCGGCCGACGGCCCGATCCGCCCGCCCTATGCCGTCTATTTTCAGGGCGGCCTGACATGGTATCATGCCAAGCTCGGCATCCTGCTGTCCCTGCAGAACATGGCAGACGCCGGTCTGGCCACGCTGCCGGAAGTACAATAAATAATCTGGAGGTATCATCCCTTGAACTGGTTCTGGTTTGCACTCATCGCGCTCATCTGCTGGAGCGGCTCCGATCTGTTTTCCAAGATCGGCTGCTGCGGCGAAAAGGATAAGACGGCCCATCTGAAAATGGTCGTCGCCGTCGGCATCGTCATGGGCCTGCATGCGGCCTATATGATCGTGTTCCATCACGTCTCCGTCACCTGGGACGTCGTCTGGACATACCTGCCCGTCTCCCTGCTCTACATCCTCTCCATGACGCTCGGCTATGTCGGCCTGCGCTACATCGAGCTTTCCATCTCGTCTCCGATCTGCAACAGCTCCGGTGCGCTCGTCGCCGTGCTGTGCCTGTGCACCGGCGCGCTGTCCGATTATAACGGCCCGCAGAAGGCGGTCATCCTGTGCGCCGTCGGTCTGGTGTGCCTCGGCGTTGTCGGCCTCGGCGTCGTGGAGGCGCGCGAGGACGACGATCTGCGCCGCCGCCGTCAGGAGCACGCGAACCGCAAGTATGCCAAGAGCTGGCTTGCCATCTGCCTGCCCGTGGCCTACTGCCTGCTCGACGCCGCCGGGACGTTTGCCGACAGCCTCGTGCTCGAACGCCTGAACGAGGACTCCGCGAACGTCGCCTATGAGCTGACGTTCCTAGCCGCCGGCATCGGCTGCCTTGTCTACCTGCTGGCCCGCCGCGAGAAGTTCACGTTCAAAGCGGAGCTGCCCAAGTATGTCGGCGCTGCCTGCGAGACCGTCGGCCAGCTGTTCTACATCTATGCGCTGGCCGATGAGGAGCACGTTATGATGTCTGCACCGATCATCTCGGCCTACTGCGTAGCCTCCGTGCTGTGGAGCCGCCTGTTCCTGAAGGAAAAGCTCTCATGGAAGCATTATCTTATGATCGGGTTCGTTGTTGCGGGCATCGTCATTCTGGGCATTTACGACATTTAGGGAACCTCTGATTCAATTGCAAGAGCGGTCAGCGAGGGATTTTGTTCCAAATTGAGGTTTGGAAATTGCAGGAA
>NZ_JBBMFF010000035.1:0-1671 GCF_040096185.1 Faecousia intestinalis
CAGGGTACTCCCGGCGAAAACGTGACCGGTTGCGTGAGATGGCCACGTCGGCCTACGGCCTCCTCGCAATGACAAATATGGGGGCCAGCACCGTTTTAACGGCGGCCGGTACGGATCGGGGAGGGCCTTCCCGAGATTGCCACGTCGGCCTACGGCCTCCTCGCAATGACAAATATGGGAGCCAGCACCGTTTTAACGGCGGCCTGTACGAATCGTCAGTTTATCGCCGGGAGGGGACAGCCCGGCCCCTACAATAAATGTATGCGGTCGGCGATGGCTTGTGCGACCTGCGAGTGCCTTCCCGAGATTGCACCCCAAGGGCACTTCCTCGCGCTTCGCGCTCAGGGCGCCACGGGCGCGGTGCGCCCTCGCAATGACAAATTCTTAGCGCATTTCGCAAAATAATATTGACTTTTTATATTTATATTATATAATAATAAAAAGAACTTCGGCGAGAGGGTGCAGTATTGAGCAACAGAACAGAGAAGCCTATGCGTTCCCCCGCAGAGCTGGTGGCAATGCTTCGAGATGAAAAAGGGATCACATTTCACTACATGTCAGAGTCCGAAGCGGAGCAGTATTTGACAGATCGAAATAATTACCTCCGGACTGCTTCCTACCGCAAAAACTACGACAAGCACCGAACCGGAGGCAATGCCGGGAAATACATTCGCCTTGATTTTGCCTATCTGGTAGAGCTGTCGAAACTGGATATGTATCTCCGTGCGCGTCTGCTTCCGATGTGTATTGACCTGGAGCACGCGCTGAAGGTCCGGATATTGGCAGATATCGAAGAAAATACGGCGGAGAATGGGTATGATATCGCTGCGTCGTTTTTAAGCAGCAATCCGGACATTATGAAAACTATCGCGCAAAAGGCGGATTCCATCTTTACCGGGGACCTGATCGATAAATACTTTTCCCTTTGCTACGTTTTTGATGCCGGTGGGAACATCCGAACAGAAATACAGGATACAGACTGCCCGGTCTGGGTCCTTGTAGAGCTGCTGGCCTTCAAAGACTTTACGCGATTCCTGCGGTACTATTGCAGCCGGTATCCCGGCCGGATCAGCATAAATTTCAATCATCTGAATACGATCCGAAGCTTGCGCAACGCCTGCGCACACAACAATTGTCTGCTTCTTTCTCTCCGGCCGGGGGCAACCCAGCCCACCGCAAAGGTATCTCAATATGTTGCCAGAATACCGGGGACTCAAAAGGAAGAGAGAAAAAACAAACTCTCCTGCAGGCCGATCTTCGAAATTGTCTGTCTTTTGATGGAATATGATTCATTTGTCTCCGAACAGCTTCGAAAGCATCGAATGGATGAGCTGAAAACATTTGCCCATGGCAGGCTCGTTGGCCATATGGATTTCTTTGCAGAAAACCAAATCATCAGCACAGCGGTTTATTTTTTACAAAAAGTGATTGATTCTTTCGGGTGAGTTATGATATACTAGGAATGTAATCAAAAAACAATACTGTTTTTGTGAGGGGAGCGTTAACGACGTTGCCCTCATTTTTTATGCGGCACGATCGCCGACCCGCAGCGGCCAAGGTAGGGGAGCGGACAGCCGCTCCCGGCACCGCACCGGCGCAAGAAACAGGCCGCCGTTAAAATGGCAACGACTCCGACGAGGCCTGTAGCGGGGCTCAGTGAGCGCCTTGTAC
>NZ_JBBMFF010000036.1:0-3401 GCF_040096185.1 Faecousia intestinalis
CTCCCCTACAATACTGCATGCGGTCGGCGATGGCTTGTACGGGCTGCAACTGCCTTCCCGAGATTGCCACGTCGCTTTGCTCCTCGCAATGACACATCAAGGGGCGTGCGCAGGGAACGGTGCACGGCATCGATTTGGCTGTCCTTATGCCGCTTCGCGGACGGGCCTGGCTGTCCCCGCCCCTACAACGCACGGCCGGCGCCCCTGCGAAATTTTCCATATTCCATTATCCCTTTTACTGGAGGTATACCATGCTCGGTTGTGTCATCATGGCGGCGGGGAACGCCGTGCGCTTCGGCGCGAACAAGCTCGAGGCGGAGCTGGACGGCAAGCCGCTCATTCGCCGGGCATTCGAGGCCGTTCCGGCCGGGGTGTTCGACCGCGTCGCCGTCGTCACGCAGTATCCTGCCGTCGCTGCCCTCGCGCGGGAATTCGGTTTCGAGCCGGTGCGCAACGACCGGCCCGGCGACGGGCTGAGCCGCACGGTCCGCCTCGGCACGCAGGCGCTGGCGCAGTGCGACGGCATCGCCTTCCTCGTGGCCGACCAGCCGCTGCTGTCGGCATCGGCCGTGCGCGCGGTCGTGCGGCAGTGGCGGGAGCATCCGTCGTGCATCGTGGGCGCGGCCTGCGGCACGCGGCGCGGCAATCCGAACGTGTTCCCGCGGGAATTTTTCCCGGCCCTGTGCGCGCTCGAGGGAGACCGCGGCGGCAGCGCCGTCATCCGGCAGTATCCGGAGCGCTACCTTGCCGTCGACGTCCCGCCGGAGGCGCTGGCCGATGTCGATACCCCCGAGGCCCTGCGCGCCATCCGGGATCATCTGTAGGGAACGGCATACAGCAAATTGAAAATGGGAAAGGAACAGGAAAAAGCTGCGCTCATCCGCCGGTTGTGCGCTGTCGGGGAGAGGTATGCTCCTTCCCTGCAAATTATATATCATAAAACAACGAACGGCACGCAAAGCGTGCCGTTCATGCTATTTCTCATTTTCTCATTCCACGCGGAGACGTGCGGGGAGGGCTGCGTCCGGAGTGACGAGCACCGTGCGGTAGCGGTCATACACGACCATGCCGGGCTTTGCCCCGTTCGGCTTGCGCAGGAAGCGCACGGGCGTCACATCGACGGGGACGTTCTGCCCCTCGCGCGCCTCGGAGTAGTAGGCCGCAAGCTCGGCCGCCTCCGTGATCGTCCCGTCCGGCGGCTGGATGCCTGCGCACGCGATGATGACATGCGTGCCGTGAAATTTCTGCACATGCAGCCACAGGTCGTCGCGCCGCGCCGTCTTGAGCGACAGCTGGTCGTTCTGGCGGTTGTTGCGGCCGACAAAAATGTCGAAGCCGTCCGACGAGCGGAAGTGCATTGGCTTTGACGGCTGCTGCCGGGCCTGCTTGCGGCGGTCCGCCGGGCGGACATAGCCTCCGGCCTCCAATTCCGCTCGTATTTCGCTCAGATCACGCTCATTTTCGGCGCGAGCCAGCTCCTCGAGCACGCCGCCCAGATAGGCCTCCTCGATCTCGCCCTGTGCGATCTGCTGCGTGAGCACCTGCTCGGCATGCTTGGCGCGGGCGTAGTCCTTGTAGAACCGCGCGGCGTTCTGCTGCGGGGAGAGGTTCGGCTTGAGCGGAATTTCAATTTCGCGCAGATCCTCGTCATAAAAATCCTCGGCGCGCAGCAGCGTCTGCCCGCGCGTGATGGCGTGCAGGTTCGCCGTGACGATGTCGCCCTGACGGCGCAGCTGCTCGCGGTCGTGCGTGGCCTCCAGCTCCTGCCGCTGCAGCTCCAGCTTGCGGCGCGTGCGCTCGTGCAGGTTCGAAATGGCCTTGCGCAGCGTCTGCGACCGCTGCCGCATGCGCTCGGCGTGGTCCGTCTCGGTGTAAAAGCGGTCGAGCAGGGCGGAAAAGCTCTCGCACGGCTCGGCGCGCAGATAGCCGCCGTATTGCCGGATGTCGCGATAGGTGAAATCCGTCGGTGCGCCGTCCTTCCACATCAGCATGGGCTGCATCTGTACGGGCGGCAGGGCGGCGAACTCCGCCGTCAGAAATGCCGCCAGCCGCGCGGCGTCCAGCGTGGGGATGGGCGCGTCCGTCTCGCCCGAAAAGCGGAACGACAGCTCGCGCGCGATGAGCGGCGACAGGCCCGCAAAGTGGGCCAGCAGCCATTTGTCCAGCCGCATGGCCGCGTCGGGCCGGTCGAGCAGGGCAAGAAGCTCGGCCTCCGTCGTCTCCTGCGGGATGCGGCGGTCCTGCCGCGGCGGCTCGTGGTAAAACAGGCCGGGCAGCAGCTGGCGCAGCTCGGACATTTCAAAGTCCACGCGCCGCAGGCAGTCGAGGATGCGGCCGTCCGGCCCCGTGAGGATCAGGTTGGAATTGCGCCCGACCAGCTCGAGGATCAGGTGCTTGCGGCAGGGCACACCCAGCTCGTCCGTGCAGTCGAACGTCAGGTCGAGCATGCGCTCGGCCGCGGGCTGGCGGATATCGGCAAGTCTGCCGCCCGCCAGATGCTTGCGCAGCAGCATACAGAACATCGGCGGCTGCGCGGGATTTTCCAGCTGCGCCTGCGTCAGGTGGACGCGCGGCCGGTTGCCGTTGGCGGACAGCAGCAGTCTTCCGCCGCCGTCGCGCCCGCGCAGCTGGAGCACGACGGTGTCGCGCGCGGGCTGCTGGACCTTGTCCACGCGGGCCCCGACGAGGGCGGGGCGCAGCTCTGCGGCGACGGCCGTGAGAAACATGGCGTCAAATGGCATGGTCTTCCTCCATCATGGCGGCAAACAGCGCCTCGATGCGCGCGGTCTGCCCGGAGAGATACAGTGCGCCAAACAGGGCCTCCAGCCCCGTTGCGCGGGCATATTCGCCCGGCGTGGCGTGCTTCGGAATGCCGTGAGGATGGGCGTTGCGGCCGCGGCGATAGACGGCGGCCTCCTCCGGCGTGAGCAGGGGCTGGATGCGCAGGGCAAAGCGCGCCTGCGCCGGGGCCTGCACGAGCGCGATCGTTGCCTGATGCAGGCGGCCGTTCGTTGTGCCGCCCTCGACGCACAGCTTTGTGCGCACGAGCAGCTCAAACACGGCATCGCCGATGTGCGCCAGCGCCAGAGACGACATGGCCAGCAGCTCCTGTTGGGTCATTTGCGGGTGAAAATAGTCCTGCATGGCGCAGTCGCCTCCAGAATGATCGAATTTTGGATGATTTTGAGTGATATTGCCGGGCTGCTTTTGCGTGCTGTAGGGGAGGGGCATGCCCCTCCCGGCACTGTACTGGCGGTTTGAACCGGCTGGCGATAAAACGGTGAAAGCCAAAGGTTTGTCATTGCGAGGCCCCAACGGGGCCGTGGCAATCTCGGGGAGGCACTTCCGACTCGTACCGGCCGTCGATAAAACGGTATGCACCAATTGCGTCTGTAGCGGCG
>NZ_JBBMFF010000037.1:0-1210 GCF_040096185.1 Faecousia intestinalis
GCCCCTGCGCTGCCGGTGGGAAAGAGACCGGCAGCGCAGGGAAATTTTCATGCCGGCCCGCGCCGGAATGGCTGCGGGAGAACGGCCGGGGCCCGGCTTTTGGCAGGTCCTGCGCCGCGTGCGATGCCTCTTCGCCTGCGGGCAGGGGAGCGGAACCCCTTCATCCTATATATGTCTTCAGAAACGCATTCCTGACAGGTTTTTTCAAAAAAATTTTCAACAGATGCGAGAAAGATATATTTACAGGTGATACGTCTCTTAAAATATACGAAAACGAAACCGAGACACCAGACGGATGCCTCGGTTTTACGCTTCTGCGTCTTCCATATAATTCGGATGCAGATACAATAATGTCGGAATGCCGTTCATGACTTTTTCTTTTTTCAGCACAGTCAGAACAGCCTGGTTTTCCAGATAATCTATCGTGGTTCTTTCAAATGCGGACTTGCAATAATATCGCTGCCCGGTACCCTTGTCGATAAACACGAAGAAAACCTCGCCGGAGTGCAAATTTTTAATGATGTATTCTGCGTCAATTTTGCAGTGAATGCGTACCAGGTTCGGACGAAAACGTGCAATCAGGAACTCGGTGTCAAGCGTTTCCTGAAGATGAATGATCGCATTGAGTCGGCCTTTGATCCGCAGCCAATTCCGGCTTCGCTCCATGTTTGCCGCTTCAAGCTTTCCGCTCAAAATGGAAGGGATCAGCCTTTCGCCGTAGTATTCGGACGGGCGCAGACCGAAGTCTACATCCTGCGCATACTGCATCCCGGCAACATGTGGGAAATCAGCAAAGGAGAAGCTCAAAGCAAAAGAAGATTTCTTTCCTCGCCTTCCAACGGTGATCCGGTATTCTGTTCCTGTCAATTGCTGCCATGCATGGGCAGCTTCCCGTAAAAGACACATTCCGACCTGCTTTTTTATAAAAAAGCGGAACCCTGCATTAACAGAGCTCCGCAAGAGGCGTTTTCATTCGGGAAAAACCCTACGTCAGCCTGTGGAAACCGCCTAACCCTCGGTCAAAGCTCCACAAGTGTACGGCATGCTGACCCCATCACTTGCTTCAACGCTGCGACAGACAAACCTATTGCTGTCTACGGGAATTTTCATTCCCTAGGCCTAGTATACACGCTCTGAACTGAAAAATCAACATGAATTTCGAAAAACGAAGGCCCCTGCGCTGCCGGTGGGAAAGAGACCGGCAGCGCAG
>NZ_JBBMFF010000038.1:0-871 GCF_040096185.1 Faecousia intestinalis
ATTATTCCAAGACCGGCGCTCAGTGAGCGCCATGCAGGCCGTAGGCTTTGCAGTGCGAATTCGATGGCGCAAGGCTAACAAGTTTGTCATTGCGAGGGCGCTTCGCGCCCGTGGCAATCTCGCAGAGCCAGGTTGAATCATTGGAAAACCTTCGGCGAAAACGCAAACCGTTTCACCGGGACAGTTTCTGTCAAAATGTATTTGACATTTCGCGCAAGGGGGGATATAATAAAGATGTGGAAACCCGGACGGTTGCCACAACATATGTGCTTCTGGATTTGTGAAGTTTACTATTCACAAATCAACGAGCCGTCTGTTGCCGCAGACGGCTCACTTTTTACCATTTCGGAGCCAGTCGATGATCTGGCAAATCAGCCAGATTGGAAGAGAAAATCGACTACGGAGGGAAGAAAAGAGTGAAAGGAAACCGTCAGGGTGTCCTTTCACGTTCAATAACCCGCCGCAGCGGGAAATTGCAAAATTAGTAAATTCACAAATAAATAATTTTGCAATTTTGCAAACAGCTTGGCGAAAAGCACGTCAGGGCTTTTTGACAAGCTGTTATATGTATCACCTCCTTCGGGATATTTCCCGCAGGGGCTATACATGTCTGCCTCCATTCCGCTCCTGCGGGATGACAGGCAACCGTCTCTGAACCGTACACCGTCAATCGGGATCAACCATGGACGGCGGGTTTCCACATTGATATCGTAACATACACAGAGAAAAAGTCAAGTATCAATTTGCGCGTTTGTGAGAAAATTACGGCAATTATCGCAGGCCCCCAGATTTGTCATTGCGAGGCCACGAAGTGGCCGTGGCGCCCTGAGCGCGCAGCGCGAGGAAGTGCCCTTGGGGTGCAATCTCGCAG
>NZ_JBBMFF010000039.1:0-9992 GCF_040096185.1 Faecousia intestinalis
TTGCGAGGAGGCCAAAGGCCGACGTGGCGCCCTGAGCGCGCAGCGCGAGGAAGTGCCCTTGGGGTGCAATCTCGCAGTACCCGGTTGAATAACAGGGAGACCCCGGCGAAATCGTAACTGCCTGCACGAGATTCCCACGTCGCTTCGCTCCTCGGAATGACAATTCGGGGGCCGTTACCGTTTTAACGCTAGCTTGTACGAACTGCAGGTGCAGAGCCGGGAGCGGCATGCCGCTCCCCTACATTGGCCGGTACCGTTTTAATGGCGGCCAGTACGGGCTGCAAGTACGCCGCCGGGCGGGGCATGCCCCGCCCCTACCATAAAGAAGCCGCGCGGCAGGTCGGTCCTGCCGCGCGGCTTTCGCTGATTCCGGGATCAGTCGCGGTCCCAGTTATGCCAGACATTCTGGACGTCGTCGTCGTCCTCGAAGATGTCGAGCATTTTTTCCATATTCGTGATGTCATCGGGGTTGTCGAGCTTCTTATACTCGCCCGGGACCATCTCAATCTGCGCGGAAACGAAGGTATAGCCCTTCTTGGTCAGCGCGTCCGCAACGGCGTTGAAGTCGTCCGGATCGGTGTAGATCGTGAAGCAGTCGCCGTCGGCCTCGAAGTCGTCCGCGCCGCAGTCCATGGCGTCCATCATAACGTTGTCTTCTTCATAGTCGCCGTCCTCGTTGTCGATGACGAGCACGCCCTTCTTGCTGAAGTTCCAGGACACGCAGCCCGCAGCGCCCATCTTGCCGCCGTACTTGTCGAAATGGTGGCGGACGTTGCCTGCCGTGCGGTTGCGGCTGTCGGTCATGGTCTCGACGATCACGGCGATGCCGCTCGGGCCGTAGCCTTCGTAGGTGATGGATTCGTAGGAATCGCCAGAGCCGGCATTCGCGGCCTTTTCGAGCACGCGCTTGATGTTGTCGTTCGGCATATTTGCCGCCTTGGCCTTCGTGATGACCGTGGCCAGACGGGAGTTATAGCTGGGGTCGGTCGAGCCGCCGCCTTCCTTCACCGCAACATACATTTCCTTCGCGATCTTCGTGAAGGCTGCCGCGCGCTTGGCGTCCTGCGCGCCCTTCGTCTTCTGAATGTTATGCCACTTGGAATGTCCAGACATAATATTTCTTCCCTTCGTAGAGTGGTATCTGTAAATAACTAGATTATTTTAGCATTCCACAGGCCAAAAATCAAGCATATTTCATGCAGTCGGTGTGGGTTTCGGAGATTTTTACGGAAATATCCGGGAAGGCATTCTTCAGGGTATCGGCCAGCACGCGTGTCACGGGATTCTCGGTGTAGAAATGCCCGGCGTCGATGAGATTCAGCCCGAGGTCGTGCGCATCCCAGAACTGGTTATAGCGCACGTCCGCCGTGACGAACGTGTCACATCCCGCCGCCACCGCCTCCAGCATCTCGTCGGCGCAGCTCCCGCCGCCCACGGCAACGCGGCGGACGGGCTTGCCGCCGTCCACATAGCGCAGGCCGGGGCAGCCGAGGGTCCGCTTGACCGTCTGCAGGAATTCCGCCAGCGGCTGCTCGTCGGTCTCGCCGCCGCGCAGCAGGCCCCACGGTCGGCCCTGGGCGTCCGTTCCGCTCGGCTGGAGCACCGTGACATCCCGCAGGCCCAGCACGGCGGCCAACTCGTCGTTCACGCCGCCGGGAGCGCAGTCGAGGTTCGTGTGCGCGTTGACGGCGCAGATGCCCGCCGAGCACAGCCGCTCGATGACCCGGCCGACGCTCGTCTCGTCCGTGACGTTCGCCACGGGGCGGAAAATGAGCGGGTGATGTGTGACGATGACGTCCGCGCCCCATTCGACCGCCTCATCGCAGACGTCCTCGAACGGGTCAAGGGCGACAAGGACCTGCTCGACCTCCTTTTTGCGGCTGCCGCAGAGCAGGCCGACGTTGTCCCAGTCCATTTTCATGCCGGTGGGCGCAAGGGCCTCGAGCACATCCAGAATATCAGCAACCGTTGTCATAAAGCTCCCTCATTTCGCGCAGCTCCCGCAGCGCAGTTTCATAATAGTGCAGGCGTTCCGGCTCGCTGCCGCGCCGCAGGCCCTCGACGGTGCGCTCCAGCGACGGGATGAGCCGGTCAAAATAATCCGGCAGAAGCGGATCGCCGGAACGGAGCAGGGCCGCGGAGACATACTCCTGCCCCGGCGTGACCGGCGCGGCGCTGCCGAAGCGCGCAGCCATGGCCTGATAGAGAAAGCCGCCGTCGCGCACAAGGCGCTCCTGCTCGATGGCAAAGCCCATCCGGGCCAGCTTGCGGCGCAGGTCGTTGCCGGAGGACTGCGGCTGTAAGATCAAGGTATAGCGCGGGTCGCGCACCCAGCGGCAGCGGCCGAGGATCTGTGCGATGAGATCGCCGCCCATCCCGGCGCAGACGATGGTGTCGACCTCGTCCGGGTCGATGGCATCGAGGCCGTCGGCGCGGGAAAAGCGCATGCGGTCTGCCACACCGAAGCGCAGGGCATTTTCCATGGCGCGGCGGAGCGGCTGCTCGCGCAGCTCCGAGGCGTGGACAAACTCAGCCCGGCCGTTCAGCAGCAGCGAAATGCCGAGATAGCCGTGGTCCGCGCCGATGTCCGCAGCGCGCGCGCCCTGCGGCACGAGCCCGGCACAGCAGTCCAGCCGCGCGGAGACCGGCAGCCTCACCGGCCGCACGCCGCGCGCCAGCGCGCGGCCTCCTGCTGCCAGTGGGCGCGGTCGGCGTCCGTCAGCGGGCGCAGCACGCGGCAGGGATTCCCGGCCGCAATGACGTTGGACGGGATGTCATGCGTCACAACGGAGCCGGAGCCGATGACGACATTGTCGCCGATGGTCACGCCGCCGTTCACGGTCACGCAGCCGCCCATCCAGACGTTGCTGCCGACGGTGATGGGCTTGCCGTATTCCAGCCCGGTATTGCGGATGTCCGCATCGAGCGGGTGGCCCGCGCTGAACAGGCTCACGCGCGGCCCGAGCATGACGTTGTCGCCGAAGCGGACGTCGCACTGGTCGAGCACGATGAGCTCATAATTCGCATAGAAATTTTCGCCCAGATAGATATGGCTGCCGTAGTCGCAGCGGAAGGGCGGCTCGATCTTGAAGCTGCGTCCCGTTCCGCCCAGCAGGCCGCGCAGCAGGGCGGCGCGGACCTCCGGCTCCGGCTCGCTGTTGAACTGCCGGAGCACGCCGGCGGTATGGCGCATCTCGGCTGCCAGCTCCTCGTCCACGAGGTAGAGCTGCCCGGCAAGCATTCTTTCCTTCTGTGTCATAACAATTCTCCGTTCGTCAGGGAGTCTCCCTTAAAAAATGGCCCGCTGCAAGTATAAACTGCAGCGGGTCTGGTTTGGATCACTTATTGGCTTCCACTGCCTCGATAAAGTGGTTCACCTGTGCGAGGAAGGCATCGGGATCCACGCCGTGGACCATGCAGGCCTCCTCAACGGACTCGCCGCGGCTGGCCGGGCAGCCCAGGCAATGCATGCCGATAGCCTGGAACAGGGGCGCGGTCTCCGGCGCAAGGTCGAGCACATCGCCGATGATGGTATCTTTTTCAATTTTAACAGCCATGGGTGTTACCTCCGAAGATGGATTTTCTTTATTATATCCAACGTCTCGACAAAAATCAACCGTTCGCGTTGATTTTCCGCAGAAGTGTGCTATGATGGGAGCAAAAAGGAGGCGTTTTTCATGCTGGATTGGGTCATTCGCGGCGGCACGGTCATCGACGGAAGCGGCGGCGCGCCGTTTCGGGCGGATATCGGCATCCGCAGCGGAAAGATCGCGGCCGTCGGCTCCTGCGGCGAGGCCGCGAAAACGCTGGACGCCGCCGGGCGGTATGTCACGCCGGGCTTTCTGGACATCCACCGCCACGGCGATGCCGCCGTCTTTCGCCCCGGCTTCGGCCGCGCAGAGCTGCGGCAGGGGCTGACCTCCATCGTCAACGGAAACTGCGGCCTGTCGCTCGCGCCGTTCGGCGCGGCGCACCGGGCGGAGCTGCAGCGCTATCTCGGGGCGATCACGGGCGACATCGACCCGGCCATCCCCACGGAGTCCATGGCGGCCTATCTGGACGCACTGCGCGCCCGGCCGCTGCCGCTGCACGTCGGCATGCTCGTCGGCGGCGGGACGGTGCGTGCGGACTGCTGCGGCTATGCGCCGGGCGATGCGGATGGGGCCCTGCCGGAGCTGCACCGCCGTCTGGAGCATGCGCTGACGGACGGAGCGCTCGGCGTCTCGCTCGGCCTCGGCTATGCGCCGGAGTGCTTCTACACGCCGGACGGTCTGCTCCGGGCGCTGGCCCCGCTGCAGGGCAGCGGCGTTCCCGTCTGCGTGCACATGCGCGAGGAGGGCGACATGGTCTGCGACGCCCTGCGCGAGATGCTCCGCGCGGCGCGCCTGCTCCGCACGCCCGTGCACATCAGCCATCTCAAGGCCATGGGCCCGCGCAACTGGAACCGCCGTATCCCGGAGGCGCTGGCGCTGCTGCAGCAGGCGCGGGACGAGGGGCTGGAGGTCTCGTGCGACGTCTATCCCTACTGCGCAGGCTCGACGCAGCTTCTGCACCTGCTGCCGCAGGACTTTCTGGCAGGCGGAACGGATGCCGTAGTCGCCCGGCTGCGTGACCCAGCCCAGCGGGATATCCTGCGTGAGCGCATCGCCCACGGCCGCGATTTTGACAACATCGCGCAGATGGTCGGCTGGGACAACATCCGCCTGACGACGCTGCACCGGCCGGAATTTCTGCCCCTCACGGGCAAGACGTTTGCCGAGGCGGCCCGGCTTCTCGGGCTGGAGCCGGTCGACTGCCTGTGCCATGTGCTGGCGGAGGAGGCCTGCAACGTGACGATGATCGACTTCATCACCTGTGACGAGGACATCGAGCGAATTCTGCGCGCGCCGTTTGCAAGCGTCATCTCCGATTCGCTCTATCCCACGGAGGGCCTGCCCCACCCGCGCGTCTACGGGACATTCACGCGCATTCTCGAGACGTTCGTCCGCGAGCGCCATGTCCTGACGCTGCCGGAGGCCGTGCAGCGCATGACCTCCCTTCCGGCGCAGGCTCTACGCCTACAGGGCAAGGGACGCATCGCCGCCGGGATGGACGCTGATGTCAATGTTTTCGACCTCGCCGCCGTGCACGAGCGCGCCACCTGGGAGCAGCCCGCGCAGGAGAGCGAGGGCATGGACGCCGTGTTTGTCGGCGGTGCGCCTGCCATCCTGCACGGAGCCTTTACGGGCGCGGCAAACGGGCAGGTGCTGTGAGGAAAATCCATGGACAATCGCCGGGCTCTATGGTAAAATAAGAAGTAACTCACCGGAAAGGAACCGATACATATGAACTGGAAACGATTTTTCGCGCTTCTTCTGGTGCTGGCACTGCTGCCGGCCCTGTTCGGAAACGCCTTTGCAGCCGGTCCGAAGGCCCGCACGCTGACGGACGCGGACTACGCGCCGATCGACGCCCTGTGGGCCGAGCTGGACGCCGTGGAGCAGGAGGCGCAGACGCAGTCCGCACAGGACGGCCCGGACCGGACGCTCGCGGCGGCGCAGGCCGTGGCGAAGGCAGTGACGGCCTCCGACCTCTATGTGGACGGCACGCTGCAGTGGCGCGGCGCGCAGTTCAGCTTTGAAACGATGACGGGCGTGACGTGCGCCTACAGCCCGCGCCTGCGCGAGCTGGCCCGCAAGGCCGCCGGGAGCAGCGTTGAGACAGAGACAGTCGAGCCGCAGACATCCACGACGACGAGCGCGGACATCACGCTCATCGAGCCGTATTACGGTCTGGACCCCAGCTTCACGCAGCAGTATCAGAACGAGGTAAAGAAGCTGGCCGCCGCCACGGGCGGCAGCTCGCAGGTCCTCAAGACGACGCGCGCCACGATCGACGCCGTTGCTGCCGCCGTCGAGTCGAGCGGCGTCGTGATTTTCGACAGCCACGGCTCCACAGACTATGAGAACCCGTGGAACGAGGAGGACCTTGTCTCCGGCGCAACGACGTCCTATCTGCTGCTGCAGACCGGCACCGGCCTGACGACGGAGGACTATGCCAAGGACGGCAATACCTACCACGCGCAGTACATGGGCTCCTACGGTACGATAAAATACTACGCCGTGGACGGCACCTGCATTGCGAACCACATGACAAGGTCCGCCCCGGACAGCCTGATCTGGAGCGCCATCTGCCTCGGCATGGCGACGGACGGTCTGTGCGCCCCGCTGCGCGCCGAGGGCGTGAGCGTGTTCTACGGCTATTCCCAGGCCGTCACGTTCGACTATGACTACAAGTGGGAAGAGGTCTTCTTTGCCCGTCTGCGCGCGGGCGACACCGTCGCACAGGCCGTTGCGCAGATGAAGACTGAGATTGGACAGTGGGATTACTGCTCGGAGTACCTGACCATCGAAAGCGCACGCCGGAACTACTGCGCCTTCCCCATCGTCTCCTCCGCGCTGGACGCCTACCCCGGCAAGGGCAAGGTCGATGCCCTGCAGGAGGTCCATTCCGACTGGCAGCTCTTCGGCAAGGCGCAGTTCACCGTTACGGCCGTCTCGGCCAACACGGCCCTCGGCACAGTCGTGCCGCTGAATGACCTGACGTTCGAGGCAAAGCCCGCGGAGAACGCCGCCGTCTCCGGCTGGTCGCTCCAGCCCGAGGGCGCTGCCGCCGTCACGCAGGACGGCAATGTCTTCACCGTCAGCGATGTGCGCGAGGACTGCACGCTCGTGGTGGAGTTCCGCCAGCGCATCCCCGCAACCGTCATATTCTCCACGCCGGAGGGCGCTTCCCAGCCGATGCAGCGCGGCTATGTCGGCGAGGAGATGGCACTCACCGCCCCGGAGGGCAAGCCGCTGGCCAATGCGCACGACTATGTCTTCGCAGGCTGGACAGACGCTCCCGTGGCCGACGCCGTGCAGGTGAGCACGGTCTACACGGACACCTACACCCCCATCCGCGCCATGGTCACGCTCTATGCACTCTATTCGTGGCAGGACGGCGAGACGACCCGCTATACAACGCAGCCGCAGAATAAGGTCTGTCCGTCCGAGGCCTTCTCCGACCTCGATGTCACGCAGTGGTATCATGAGCCGGTCGACTATATGCTGGAAACGGGCATGATGAACGGCATGAGCGCCACGACGTTCGAGCCGAACGGCACGCTGACGCGCGCACAGCTCGTGACCGTCCTCTACCGCCACGCCGGTTCCCCGGACGTGACTGGCCTGCCGAATCCGTTTGCGGACGTCGCGCCGCAGTCGTGGTATGCGAAGGCTGTCATCTGGGCAGCCGCCAACGGCGTCGTCAAGGGCACGTCCGCCGCGACGTTCGCCCCGGAGGACGCCATCACCCGCGAGCAGATCGCAGCCATTCTCTACCGCTACAACGGCGAGGCCGTTACGGAAGACCGGCTCTCCTCCTTCCCGGATGCGGACGCGGTCTCCGGCTATGCCGTTGAGGCCATGCAGTGGGCCGTCAGCCGCGGCCTGATCTCGGGCGACCCCGCCTCGGACGGCACGCTGTGGCTCCGTCCGCGCGACGGCGCGACCCGCGCCCAGATCGCCAAGATCCTGTGGGTCTGGCTCGGCGCGTAAATTCTGGATCTTGGAGGAAAAAGCCATGATGAAAAAACTGATCTCCGGGCTGGTTCTTCTGGCCATGCTGGCCTGCCTGGTGCTCCCCGCTGCGGCGGCGGAGCCCACGGCCCTTCCCATGACGGTCGCCGAGGCCGTGGACGGCGTCTCCGCCTACTGCACCGCTGCGATGCAGGCCGCCGGGACCTACAGCGATTGGTCCATCCTGCAGCTGGCCCGCAGCGGCAATCTGACGGACGCCATGCGGCAGGACTATCTCGCTTCTCTGGCGGAAAAGCTCCGTGCCTGCGGCGGCGTGCTGGACAAATCCTATTACACGCAGTATTCCCGCACGATCCTCGCCCTGACGGCCTGCGGCGAGAACGCCCGCGACTTTGCGGGCTATGACCTGACGGCCCCGCTTGCAAACTACGACCAGACCGTCTGGCAGGGCGTGAACGGCGCGGCCTTTGCCCTCATTGCCATGGACTCCGTGTCCTACGGCTTCGCAGCCTCCGGCACGAGCTCCCGCGCGCGCCTCGTGGCCTACCTGCTGGCGCAGGAGCTGCCGGGCGGCGGCTGGGACTATTCCGGTAAGACGGCCGACCCCGACCAGACCGCCATGGTGCTGCAGGCCCTCGCGCCCTACCGCGCGCAGGCAAATGTCTCTGCGGCCATCGACCGCGCCCTGAACGTGCTCAGCGGCATGCAGAAGGACGACGGCAGCTTTGACGCGTGGGGCGCCTCGTCCTCGGAATCGATCTCGCAGGTCCTTGTGGCGCTGTGCGCCCTCGGCATCGACCCGGCGAAGGACAGCCGCTTTGTCCGTGCGAACGGCGCGTGGCTCGTCAGCGCGCTGATGAGCTTCCGCGTGCAGACGGAAACCGGCCTTGCCTTCGGCCACACGAACCGCACGGCAAACTATATGGCCACGGAGCAGGCGGGCTACGCCCTCGCGGCCTATGAGCGCTTCCTCGCAGGCCAGCCCGCCCTGTACACCATGACGGACACGACCTACGGCACACACACCTGCGTCCGCTACCGCGACACGGCCCGCCACTGGGCGCAGCCCTATGTCTGCGCAGTGACGGAGCAGGGCCTCATGAATGGCGTCGGCAACGACTGCTTCGATCCCGAGGGAACGCTGAACCGTGCCATGCTCGCCACGGTCCTCTGGCGCGCTTCCGGCAGCCCCGCAGCAGACGGCGGCAGCTTTGCCGACGTCCCGGCCGGGCAGTGGTACTCCACGGCCGTTTCGTGGGCGCAGCAGAGCGGCATTGTGCAGGGCGTGGGCGAAAACCGCTTCGCGCCGATGGACAGCATCACGCGCGAGCAGCTCGCCGTTATGCTCTGGCGCGCCTCCGGCAGCCCCGGGAGCACGCAGAGCCTTGCGGCCTTCCCGGATGCCGGGACGTGCTCCGACTGGGCGCGCACGGCACTGGCGTGGGCCGTGGAGCGCGGCATTCTGAACGGCATGGACGGCAGACTGGCCCCCGGCGGCACGGCGACGCGAGCGCAGGCAGCGGCTATGCTGACGCGCTATCTGCAGTGAGGGTCCTGCCATGAAGCTGTTTCATTCCTGGAAGCGCTGGCAGCTCATCGCGCTGGTGTGCGTCGTTCTGACAGCCGTTCTGACGCTCGTCTTTGTACTGCAGGGCGGCGGCGGGGACACGCAGCCCACCGGCGGCACGGAGGGGCTGCAGCTGGCCACGGAGACGCTGGGGGACGTCACGGAGCCGCCCGAAACAGCCGCTCCCACAGAGAAGCCCACAGCCGCTTCGACGGAAGCCACAGAAGCTCCGACTGAAGTGTCTACGGAGGCCACAAAGGCCACAGAAGCCCCGACCGCCGTGACGCAGCCTGCCACGGAGGCCCCGACGGAGCCGCCCGCGACGGAGCCTGCCGCTCCCTCGTGCACGGTCTCCATCTCCTGCACGACGGTCCTGGACAACTGGGACAAGCTCTCA
Organism: Faecousia intestinalis; assembly: GCF_040096185.1. Classification (NCBI taxonomy): domain Bacteria; kingdom Bacillati; phylum Bacillota; class Clostridia; order Eubacteriales; family Oscillospiraceae; genus Faecousia; species Faecousia intestinalis. The sequence continues at coordinate 9,524 of NZ_JBBMFF010000039.1, forward strand.
GAGGCCAAGCGTTCCATCGTCCCGTCGAACGGCATCATCCTCGGTACCGTGACGGTCGAGCTGCAGGAGGACGACACCGTGTTTTCCGTCCTGCAGCGCGTGGTGAGCGACTACAATATCCAGATGGAGTATTCCGTCTCGCCCCTGTATCAGACCACCTACATTGAGGGCCTCGGCAACCTCTATGAGAAGGACTGCGGCGCGCGCTCCGGCTGGATGTTTGCCGTGAACGGCGTTTTCCCGAACTACGGCGCATCGGACTGCACCGTGCAGGACGGTGATTCCATCCGCTGGCTGTATACCTGCGACCTCGGCAGCGACCTTTCCTGAATATCGTCTCCCATGCGGCGCATCCCAAACGGATGCGCCGCTTTATGTGTGCTGAGGCATTGTAGGGGAGCGGCATGCCTCGCCCCTACAAGGCGCTATCCCGGTCACGAAAAACTGCCCGGCGCTTTCGCGCCGGGCA
>NZ_JBBMFF010000040.1:0-3990 GCF_040096185.1 Faecousia intestinalis
ATGCCGTTCATGAGGCCGGTCTCGAGGACATAGTCCACGCTCTCGTGGTACCAGCCCCGGTCCGGACGGTCGGTGAACGCCTTGGACGGGCAGTTGTCGGAATTGGCCGGGATCGTGCGGGTCTCCGTCGTACCGCAGCCGGAGCAGCTGCGCGTCTGCGTGCCCTCGTGGAAGCAGCCCGGCTCGGAAACGGTCGTCCATTCGCCGAACGTGTGGCCCGTCGCCGGGATCACGCGGTTTTCCACAGCGTCACAGCCCGTGCAGCTTCTTGCTTCAAGCCCGTCACGAAAGCAGGTCGCCGCTTCGACCACCTTCCAGACGCCCCAGGTGTGCTCGTGCGGCGTCGGCTCCGAGCCGCCAAGGGTCGTGTACCACGTCTTCGAGCCGGCGGCGGGCGCGTAGAGATGGGCCGCGGCCTGACTGCTCGTGTAGGTCGTGAAGCGCGGCGAACTGGCATTGTACTGCAGCATGCCGTTGTCCGACTGCAGGCCGTTCAGCGTCGGCGTCCAGCGGCAGGTGTCATCCGGGGTTTTTGTCAGAGAGACGTTCTTCTTGCCGGTGCAGCTGAGGTAGAGGCCAGCCGCGTCGCGCACATAGTACGTCCCGTCTCCGGCGGCCGTGAGCGTGTAGACCCACTCCGGGTCGCGGACGCTGCCGCTGTCGATCTCGATGTCGGCGGCCTCCAGATACGTCGGCTTCGAGCCGGGGGTGTTCGTCATGATCTTGCCCTTGTCCGACGAGACGATGCAGTAGCTGCCCGTCCAGTCGTCCGGGGCGACCATCACGCGGCGGTACTCGTCGCCGACGGCGTCGGGATCATCGACTTTATAATAGTAGAGCGCGTAATACGTCTGCTCTGCCTGCGTGAACACCTGCTCTGCGCCTGCGGCGGAGAAGTCCGGGCGGCTGTCCGTGTCCGTCTGCGGGGCGGCGGCCCAGCCGAAGAACGTGTAGTCGTGCGCCGTGTCAGACGGCGTGCCGGACGGCTGCGGGAAGGTGAAGGTGTCTCCGGTGTAGCCCGCCGCATCGGCGGGGGCCGTCACGCCCTCCGGCACGGAGAAGTGCACGGTGGACGGGGTGCGCGGGTCAAACTGCACGGTCAGCGTGCAGTCCTTCGTCATGCGGCTGACGGTGAAGACGTTGCCGTTCTGCTTTACAACGGCGGCATCCGCCGGGGTGAGGGTGCAGCCGCCCACACAGTAGCCCTCGGCCGGGAAGGCCGTGACGGTGTGGCTGCGGACGGTGACCGTGCCGCGGGTCTCGTCGGACGAGACGGCCGTGAGCGCGAACGTTCCGGCATCGCTGCCGTGCTCGCGGGCATAGCCCGAGGGCGTGTCATAATCTGCGGGGAGCTCGCGGCCGAACAGCAGCCAGGCAAACTCCGGATAGTCGATGAAGACGTTGCGGTTGCCCTGCACCTTCTGGACGCAGTCGTTGCGGCTCATCTCCCAGGTGTCCACGGGGTCCTCCTGCATCCATTCGAGCAGGGTGTCGAGGCTCTCGATGACGGGCATGCCGGTGTTCTCGCGGTCGTCGCTGTCAAAGGGGGGCAGGCTGCCGGAGGCGACCGTTTCAAACAGGTTCGGCTGGCCCCAGCGGCAGTAGACGTACAGCAGCACGCGTGCCAGGTCGCCCTTGACATTGTCGGCGACCTCGACGCGGTCGTTCTTCGAGCTGTACCACAGGACGGTCTTGCCGTCAAAGGCCTTCGTGGTGCAGTCGGGATAGACACCCAGCACGTTGCCCATGGTATAGTTGCTGCGCGTGGAGTTCACGCCGGAATCCTCGGGGCGCAGGTGGTGCAGGTCGCTGCCGCCATTCTGCTGCATGAAGCTTGCCCGGCTCTTCGGCCAGACGTGCTCGCGGCTCATGCGGCCGCCGGTCGTGTCGCTGTAGAACAGGAGCAGGCCGTCTTTGCCCTGCGAGGCATCCGTGCGTGCCCAGTAGGCCGGCAGGGATTTATAGGTGACGGAATCGGTCATGGTGTCCGTCATCAGGGACTGCAGCGCGCGGTAAAGCGCACTGTCCATGCTCTCGAGCGAGCTGTCCGAGGTGCTGCCGGACAGCTTCAGCAGGGTTTCCGCTCCGTCGGTGTAATACTGCTGCGCCTGTGTGCTCAGGGCCGTGCAGGTCTCATGGCGCGTGCCGGTGTTATACGGCACGGTGTCGGCGGGCACGGCCGCCAGCGTCGGGAGCGCCAGCGCCAGCACGACGGCCAGCGCCAGCACGACGGCCAGCGCCAGAAGCACGGCAAGGATCCTTCTTTTCATGATGTACCTCCTTTTGTTTTTTTGGCTTCTCTCATCATATCATGCGGGAGATGAATATGCAACCCGAATATGTATTCAGCCCGCCCGGAGAATCGCAGTTGCATTGCACGGCCAGACTTGCTATAATCATGGTATCGAAACATAGGAGGAGATCCCATATGCTCACACGCCTGCTTGAAACCGCCGCCAATGCCGCGGACGCTGCGCAGAGCGGCTCGAACGGCGCCGACCTGACCCAGCTGACCAACATCCTCGACTGGGTCATGATCGTGCTGCTGCCCGCCGTGGCGCTCTACCTGTTCTACACCGTCTTCCGCCTCAGGCGGGACCGCGTCCTGTTTGATAACAAGCTGCTCTATCCCGGCGGCTGCACGAAGGACGACTGCATCGATCCGGACGGCTTCATCGACTACATCCTGCCGCGTCTGATCATCATCGGTGCCGCGTTCCTGCTGTGCGGCGCGTTCACGGCGCTCGTCGTATTCATCCCGGCGATGGATACGCTGGTGTGCAATATTCTGGAGATCGTTTTCCCGATCGCGGCCATTGCATGGTATTCGTTTGTCAGCCGTCATGCCGCGCGCGAGTACTGGGGGGTGTGAGCCATGAAAATTGTCATTCTCGATGCCTATGCCGCCAACCCCGGCGACCTGAGCTGGGATGAATTTGCCGCCCTCGGTGAGCTGACGGTCTATGACCGCACCGCGCAGGAGGACGCTGCCGCCCGCATTGGCGATGCGGAGGTCGTTTTCATCAACAAGGTCCGCCTGACGGACGAAATTTTCGCCGCCTGCCCGAACCTGAAGCTCGTGAGTATCCTCGCCACGGGCTATAACATCGTCGACCTCGCTGCCGCAAAGCGCCGCGGCATCACGGTGTGCAACGTGCCGGGCTATTCCACGCGCGCCGTTGTGCAGATGACGTTTGCCCTGCTGCTGGAGATCTGCCAGCAGGTCGGCCTGCACTCCGGGGCCGTGCACACGGGCCGGTGGCAGACCTGCCCGGATTTCTGCTTCTGGGACCGGCCGCTCATCGAGCTGGACGGCAAGACCATGGGCATCGTCGGCTACGGCGCCATCGGCTCGGCCGTCGGCACGGTCGCGCAGGCCCTCGGCATGAAGCTGCTCGTCACGGCGCGGCATGAAAAGCCCGTGCCGGAGGGTGCGCGCTTCGTCTCCCTGCCGGAGCTGCTGGCGCAGTCCGACGTCGTGTCGCTCCACTGCCCGCAGACGGCAGAAAACGCCCGCATGATCGATGCGGGCGCGCTGGCGCAGATGAAGGATGGGGCGATCCTGATCAATACCGCCCGCGGCGGGCTGCTGGACGAGCAGGCCGTGGCCGACGCGCTGCGCAGCGGCAAGCTGCTGGCCGCCGGTATGGACGTCGTCTCTGCGGAGCCGATCCGCGCGGACAACCCCCTGCTGACCGCGCCGAACTGCTTCCTCACGCCGCATATCGCGTGGGCGCCGCTCGAAACGCGCCGCCGCCTGCAGGCCATCAGCGCGGAAAACCTGCGCGCCTTCCTGGCAGGCAAGCCGCAGAATGTCGTGAATCCGTAAATCTGCAGGGAAAAAGCAGGGACATGTGGAAAATGAATACTGAAGAATGAATAATACGCAGGCCTTCGGCCGTGCGATGTAGGGGAGCGGACAGCCGGGCCCGGCGCTGCACATGCAGCCCATACCGGCCGCCGTTAAAACGGTATGCACCAATTGCGTCT
>NZ_JBBMFF010000041.1:0-3835 GCF_040096185.1 Faecousia intestinalis
TCCGTTGGGCTAATAACCCGTGCGGGTTCGACCCCCGCCACCGGCACCACACCGAATGGCTCGCAAACCCTTGATATAGCTGGGTTTGCGGGCTTTTCTTTATGCTCTATATTCTTATGTATGTCCCTCGCTCATCAGCAAATTTGCCGTTTTCGGGCTGATTTTCGGAGGGACATTGGAGGGACATAGCACATTAAGCGGAGGGATATATGCCCAAAATCGCATTGGCAGACGCAACCTTTGAAGTGAAATTCAAGTGAGTGTAAATGTTTGAGGTGGTCGAAATGTCGCTGTGACCCAACCACTCCTGAATTTCTTTCAGGCTTACACCGTTTGCGTACAACAGGCTTGCACAGCTATGCCATTACGGTATAATAACGACAAACGGAAAAAGCCTTGATTTTCAAGGGGTTTCAGCGTTTGTCGCCGTCTATTCAATTCCTTTTCCCAAGTTGAAATATGGCGAGAAAATTGACGAAAAAAGGAGGCTGTTACATTAACGACAAAACCGAATAGTGCCAGCGGTCCGGCATTTTGCCTGGCCGCTGATTGCCGTGGGCGTTTCATCTTTTTAGGTGGACGCCCTTTTTTCATGCAGATTTTTAGAAGAAAGGAGCCACACATGGAACTGAACGAAATGGAAAAAAAGATGCTCTTTCAGGCCGAAGGAGACTGTCAGGCAAAGGTTCTGAATGAGCTTTACATGACCGTGCGATATTCAAACAATTCCGAGCTGCGGGAGGCGGCGGAAAGCCTTATGGCAAAGGTGCGTGTTCTGTCGGACCGTGAGTGCATGGATTTGGTGCGGGACATTCAGAAGAATTACCGGCTGCCCCACCCGCCCCGGACTATCGGGGAAAGGATCGCCGAGGCCAGGCAGCAGTCCGGCGCGGAGAAATTAAAGGGGCATGACATCATGGGGCTGGAACGCTTTGACCCGGAGGTTAAGCACATGATCGTCTTTGATGTGCTGTCCTATGATTCCCCTGTTGGGGATAAGGGCGATAAAATGCGCCTGTTTCTTACGGAGGCCGGCTATCAGAAATTCTTAGAGAGCCAGGAACGGGGCGAAGTCAAACTGAAAAATCATGCGAAGGTCTCAGGCGGCCATCTCCATTATGACCGCAGGGACCGCGCTTTGTAACGGAATAACCGAAGAAAGGAGGCTGTGAAATGGCTGTATTCCGTGTAGAGAAAACGAAGGACTTTACGGTTATGAGCAATCACCACCTGCGCAATACGGAACTGTCCTTAAAGGCGAAGGGGCTTCTTTCCCTTATGCTGTCGCTGCCGGAAGATTGGGATTATACCACAAAGGGGCTGGCCCACATTTGCAGGGATGGCGTGGATTCCATTACCACCGCCCTGAAGGAGCTGGAACGGCACGGGTATCTCACCAGGCAGCGCCTCCGCAATGAGAACGGACAGCTCGGCGATATTGAGTACACGATCCACGAAAAGCCTGTAACCGGCGTAAAACAAGGTGTTTCACCTAAACGGGAAAATCCAAGACAGGTAAATCCAAGACAGGCAAAACCTGAACAGGCGGAACCTGAACAGGAAAATCCCGCACAATTAAATACTAATCCACAAAAAACTAAAAAATCAAAAACGGATATATCAAGGACACATCAATCAATCTATCCGGAAGAGCCGGAAACGGCAGGCTGTCAGGATGGGATTGATAGGATGGATATGGCAGAGGCATACCGTGGAATTATCAAAGAGAATATTGAGTATGACTTTCTGGTTCCCCGCTATGGGCAGGAACGCATGGACGAGACTGTGGAGCTTATGCTGGAAACGGTGCTGTCAAGACGGCCCTATATCCGCATTGCCGGAGACGACTTCCCACGGGAGGTTGTCAGGAGCCGGTTCTTAAAGATCAATTCCGACCACCTGGAGTATGTTTTTGACTGTATCGACAAGAACGTTACGAAGGTCAACAACATCAAGGCTTATCTGCTGGCAGCGCTGTATAACGCGCCGGCAACAATGGATAGCTATTACCGTGCGGAGGTCAACCATGACCTGTACGGCTGTTAGGCGCTTTCAGGCGTCTTTTTTCATATCATCACAGGAAGGAGGCGAAGCACGATGAAACGAAAATCTGTGCCGACACCATGCCCGGTGTAACCAAAGAGCAGATTCAGGCGGCACGGGAGGCGGACCTGTTCGCCTGGCTGCAATCCCATGAGCCCGGCGTGCTCAAACGGGACGGCCCCAATTACCGGCACAAGGAGCATGACAGCCTGGTCTATGTGACCGGGAAACGGTACTGGTACTGGAACAGCCGGGGCCGCAGTATTAACGCCCTGGATTACCTGATCCAGATTCGGGGCTATGGTCTGGTGGATGCGGTTCAAGCACTGGCAGGCGGAGAAATACGGCAGACGCCGGCTTACCAAAGCGCGGCGGCAAAGCAGGCACAGAGAGAGCCGGAAAAGAAACCGTTTACGCTGCCCTGGGCCAGACGGTGTGCTACCGCCGCTGTTTCGTATTTGCAGCGGCGCGGGATCAGTTCGGATGTGATCAGCCGGTGCTTTCGGAACGGGCTTTTCTATGAGGCCCGGTATCATGGCGAACCGGTCTGCGTGTTTGTCGGAAAAGACAACGCGGGGAAAGCGAAGTTTGCCTGTATGCGCGGTATCACCGGCAATCTCAAAAAGGATGTTTATGGCAGTGACAAGGAATTTAGCTTCTGCTACCCACCGCAGAATCCGGGCAGCCGCCATGTGGCCGTTTTTGAGGCTCCCATTGACGCACTTTCCCATGCCACGCTGCAAGAGCTCGAAGGCTGGAAATGGAATGGCTACCGCTTATCCCTGGGAGGCACCTCCCATGTGGCGCTGACCGCGTTTCTGGAACGCCACCCGGAAATAAAGCGGGTCACGCTTTACATGGACAATGATCTTGGCGGCCTTACCAATGCCCGGAAAATCAAAGCCATGCTCCATGAGGATCAGCGGTTTAAGCATATCCGGGTGAGCGTCAACCCGCCCCGCGTCGGAAAGGACTATAACGAAAAGCTGCAACATATCAGGGAACAAATTAAAGGCCGTCAACTACAATGCCGCCAGAAACAGGCGGCTATTTCAATTTAACAGGAGGATTTTAACATGACGAAGACAGAAAATACCGCTTTGCAAATGATCGCCGAAGCCGCCCGGTGCCCGGAATATGGCCCCGATATGGTTAAGGCTTTGATGGAAAAATTGGATATGAACGAAAAGGGCTTTGCGCTTCTGATGAACGTTACGCCCTCCACTGTCCGGCTCTGGACCAGCGGCGCCGTTCAGCCCAGCGGCACGGCCAAGCGCCTGATGCAAATTTATGAAACCGGGCCGGAAATCGTGAGCAAGATTGCCGGCGGACAGCACCCGGAGGATGGAAATGCTTATAAATGATTGCGTTAAGTTTTCGCACAGACTGGAGGTGATAATGTTTGGCAGAAAATTTACAGCATGAGGATTTTGGGGAAAAGATCGGAGGTGCGAAAAAAGACCTCTGGAAAGACCGCGGCCTGTATGTAGACGACCTGGGCGCCATGAATGAGCGGGAGGCGGAGAAATTCGTCAAGAAGGATAATGTCTGGAAGAAACCGGACTATCAGGCCATGCTTGACGATGGCGTTCCCCTCGGCGTTGTCTATTTCATCAAAAAGGCACGGGACAGCCTGGGGGCTTCTCCCCAATACCGGTACAGTGACAAAACCCCGGAGCTCAGGCGTGCCAGGCAGGAGGAATATATTGAGACCGTCCGGCAGCTACAGGCCGTGATCGAGGATGTGCGCACACTGGATGACGCTATGCAAGCCTATGACCGCTTTCTGATA
>NZ_JBBMFF010000042.1:0-2796 GCF_040096185.1 Faecousia intestinalis
GGCCCCTTCGGGGCCTCGCAATGACAAACCTTTGGCTTTCACCGTTTTATCGACAGCCTGCATTAGTCGACAGCATTGCGCCGGGAGGGGACAGCCCGGCCCCTACAACGGCCGTTCGTCAGCCCCGCCATTTTCTTCTATTTTTCCACAAATGCCCGCCGGTGTCAACCCGGCGGGCATAAATTTTCAATTTTGTCACATGTTTTCCGGCCGCGCGGAAATACTATCGCCGAAAAGAGGCGATGTCATGCAAAGCTTTGTCTGCGGCACGCGGCTGTGCTTCGGCGCGGACGCCCCCGCGGCCCTCGCCGGGCTGCACGCCGAGCGCGTGCTGCTCGTCACGGACCCCTATTTTGCCGAAAACGGCACGGCCGCGCGCTATGCCGCGGCCTTTCCCGGCGCGCAGGTCGAGATTTTCTCCGACGTCGCGCCCGATCCCCCGCTCTCTCTGGTGGCGCAGGGCGTCGCGCGCCTGCAGGCCCTGCGGCCGGACACCGTTCTGGCCCTCGGCGGCGGCTCCGCCATCGACTGCGCCAAGGGCATTGCCGCGCTCGGCGGCCTGCCCGTCCGCCTTGTGGCCGTGCCGACGACGTCCGGCAGCGGCTCGGAGGTCACGTCGTTCGCCATACTGACGCAGGGCGGCGTCAAGCACCCCCTCGTGGACCCGGCCCTGCGGCCGGAGCTGGCCATTCTGGACCCCGCCCTGCTCGAGGCCCTGCCCCCGCGCCTCATCGCGGAATCCGGCATGGACGCCGTTTCTCACTGTGTGGAGGCCGCGGCCGCACGCGAGGCCAGCCCCGTGACGGACGCGCTGGCCCACAGCGCCTGCCGGACGCTGCTGCGGCTGCTGCCGCGCTCGTTCGCGGGCGAGACGGCCGTGCGCGGAGACGTCCATCTGGCGGCCTCCATGGCGGCGCTGGCCTTTGACAATGCGGGCCTCGGCGCCTGCCACGCGCTGGCTCATGCCCTCGGCGGGCGCTTCCATGTGGCCCACGGACGCCTGTGCGCCATGCTGCTGCCGCACGTCATCGCCCACCACGCGGCCGAAGACCCCCATCCCTATGCCGCCCTTGCCGCGGCCTGCGGCCTGCCCGGCGTGCGCGGCCTGACGGGGACGATCGTCCGCCTGCGCGCCCGGCTCGGCCTGCCCGCAAGCTTAACAGAGGCCGGGGTCCCGCGCGAGGCCGTATTGGAGGCTGAAACGGACGTGCTCGAGGCCGCGCTGGCCGACCCCTGCGCATCGCAGGCCCCCGCTCCCCTGACCCGTGACGCGCTGCAGGTCCTGCTGCGGCAGGTGCTGTGAGCGCGGAAACGCTGCTGTCCGTCGGCATCGACCTCGGCACGACGACGACGCAGCTCGTCTTTTCCCGCCTGACCGTCCGCAACGAGGGCTCGGCCTTTTCCGTGCCGAACTACACCGTCGCCGCACGCGAGGTCCTGCGGCGCAGCGCCGTGCACTTCACCCCGCTGCGCTCGGAGCGCGAGCTGGACGCCGAGGCCATCGCCCGCATCGTGGACGCCGAATACGCCGCCGCAGGCATCGATCGCCGCGCCGTGCAGACCGGGGCCGTCATCATCACGGGCGAGACGGCCCGCCGCGAGAATGCCCGCGCCGTGCTTGAAGCGCTTTCCGGCTACGCCGGGGACTTCGTCGTGGCAACGGCCGGTCCCGCGCTGGAAAGCGCGCTGGCCGGGCGCGGAGCCGGGGCGGCGGATTATTCACAGGCGCACGCCTGTACCGTCGTGAATCTGGACATCGGCGGCGGTACGACAAACATCGCCCGTTTCACGAACGGGGCGCTGACGGACACGGCCTGCCTGAATGTCGGCGGGCGGCTCGTCAAGCTGGAGCCGGACGGCCGCGTGACCTACGTCTCGCCCGTGCTGCGGCCGTTCGTGCCCTACGCCCCCGGCGACCGGCTGACGCCGCAGGACCTCGCGCCGGCCGTTTCCCTGCTCACGGAGATTCTGGAGGAGGCCCTCGGCTTCCGCCCGGTATCCGATCCGGCGCGGCTGCGCTTTTTCGTCACGGACCGCCTGCCCGGCCCCGCGCCCGGCGCGGTCTACAGCTTTTCCGGCGGTGTGGCCGACCTGATGGACGACCGGCCGCGCGAGCCGTTTGCCTACGGAGACCTCGGCGTGCTGCTCGGCCGGGCCGTGGCCAAAAGCGCCGTCGGCCCGCGCATCCCCGCGCGCGAGACCATCCGCGCCACCGTCATCGGCGCGGGCTGCCACGCCACGGAGCTTTCCGGCAGCACGGTCTATTTTGACCGCATCGCCTTTCCGCTGAAAAATCTGCCCGTCGCCGCCCTGATGCCGGAGGAGGAGCACCTCCCGCCCGCGGAGCTGGCAGAAACCGTCCGGGCGCGGCTGGCCGTGTTTGAAGGAGGCCCGGCCGTTCTGGCCCTGCAGGGGCGGCGCGACCTGCACTTTGCAGCGCTGAGCGCCCTTGCCGACGGGCTGGCCGGCGGCCTGCGCGGCAGGGACGGGCCGGTGCTCGTGGCCGTGGCGGCCGATGTGGGCAAGGCCCTCGGGCAGGCGCTTGCCGTGCGGCTGCCGGGCGTGCCGCTGCTGTGCCTCGACGGCGTGCAGCTCCCGCCGGGAAGCTATCTCGACGTTGCCGCCCCCATTGCAGGCGGGCAGGTCCTCCCGGTCGTGATCAAAACGCTGGTTTTTTGAGGATATGCAATTGTAGGGGAGGGGACAGCCCGGCCCGGCGACGCACTGCTGCGATTAACAGGCTGTCATTAAAATGGCAAAAGCCAAAGGTTTGTCATTGCGAGGAGGCCAACGGCC
>NZ_JBBMFF010000043.1:0-1893 GCF_040096185.1 Faecousia intestinalis
TTGGTGCGTGAGATTGCCACGGGCGCGAAGCGCCCTCGCAATGACAATTCGGGAGTGCATACCATTTTAACGATGGCCTGTACGGATCGGCAGCATTGCGCCGGGCCCGGCTGTCCCCTCCCCTACAATCTCACCACGAAAAACGCCTGCTGCAGCTGCAGCAGGCGCTCGTTTTATCTTCTCCGGGACTTTGTCTTGTGCTCATACTGGCGGCAGCCCGCGATGCGGCTGTCGGAGTCCGACATGAACTGCTTCAGCTTCTCCTCAAAGGTCTGCGGACCCTTGGGCGCACTGTCCTGACGCGGGGGGCGTCTGTCCTGCTGCGGACGGCGGTCCTGCTGGGGACGGCGCTCGCGCCGCTCCGGCTCCTGCGTCCGCTTGATGGAAAGGCTGATCTTGCCCGCCGGGTCAATGCCGATGACCTTGACCTTGACGTCCTGCCCCTCCGTCAGATGATCGTGGATGTCGCTGACATATGTATTGGCGACCTCCGAAATGTGCACCATGCCCGTGCGGTTTTCCGGCAGGGTGATGAATGCGCCGAATTTTGTGATGGACTTGACCTTGCCCTCGAGTAATGCGCCGACCGTGAACTCCATATACGCCGTATTGCCCTCCGTTTATTTGTCGCTGTCGATAAAAATCATTTCGCCGTCTTCGACGAGATTCAGGCGTTCCCGCGCGATCTTCATCACGGCCTCATCCGTCCCGACGTTGGCGATGTCCTGCTCCAGAGCCAGATTGGCCTGCTGCGCGCTGGCGACGTCTGCCTGCAGAGCCGCTGCCTGCTGGCGCGAGTCGCTGATCTGCGGCTGGAGGGTGACCACCGTCACGATCGCGTAGATCATGACCGCGAGGATCAGAAGTTTTGTAATGAGTGATGATTTTCGCAGGCGCATCCTGCTCTCCTCCCACGCTGTTGGTATCGTGCCGCCGCATGCGGCGGTGTCTGTTTTTTATTGTAACCGATTTTTTCGCCGATGAAAAGATGTTTTTCGAAAAAATTCCCGTTTTTTCGAAAAATTTTTTGCTTCCGCGGGCAAGGAGCCGTCCGGGGGCCGTAAAAAGTTTCCAGAAGCTTCCAAAAAAGGGCAGAAGCAGGCGGCTCGGCCCGGCAAAATAGCCCGCTGCGCCCAAAGCGCTTCCCACGAGGGCGAAGATGCGGAACTGCCCGCCGCCGATGCGCAGGGCAAACCACAGATTCGCCGCAAGCACGCTCAGCGCGAACCAGAGGTCGAGCGGGTGCGTCAGCCAGCGCGCCCAGCGGCGCAGGCCGCGCAGCAGATCGTAATGCAGGCCGAGTGCCGCCCCGAGGGCGGCGGACAGCAGGAACTGCCGGGCCTGCAGCAGCAGCGGCTGCTCCATTCAGCGCAGCAGGCGCGAGAACAGGCCGCCCTTACGCTGCGCCTCCTCATAGGACATTGCGTCCACGGTCCCGTCGACGGCGACCTGCCCGCCGTCGATGGAGAGCGTCTGCAGGTGCAGCTGCTGGCCGCGGATGACCAGAACTCCCTTCGTCGTGTGCAGCACGACGGATTCCTCGTCGAAGCTCTCCACCTCGCGCACGCCGTTTACGCTCAGCCGCGCGCGGTTCTCCAGCCGCAGCTCATGCGGCCCGTCCATTGGTTCCTTTGCCATGTTCCACCGTCTCCTCCCCTGTGCCGTATGGTCATATATACGCGCCGGTAAGGGGAATTATGCCCGGAAATCGATGGCGAAAAACAGGCGGGACATCGATGGCGCGTTGTGGGTGCGCGGCATGCCTCGCCCGGCGCTGCACCGGCGATTCGCGTTGGGTATCGATACAATGGCATGCACCAATTGCGTCTGTAGCGGCGCTCACTGCGCAGCCGTTGGCGGCTTTGCCGCCTTACGGATGCGGCGTGCCCCTTG
>NZ_JBBMFF010000044.1:0-1698 GCF_040096185.1 Faecousia intestinalis
GGCCCCTTCGGGGCCTCGCAATGACAACCTTGAAGGCACTGCGCCAATGAATCTGTGCCGCAATCATTGCCTGCCTGCATGGCGCTCAGGCCGCTGCATTACCAGTCCCGCAAAAACTCCCGGACGGCTGCACGGGCAGGCTCGCAAGTCATCAGGTCGCCGTCGAGGCTGATGCGATGGTAGGCCGCTGCGCGCAGGAAGCAGACATCCGGCTCCGTTCCGGGCAGCACATGGTCCCGGAACGCCGCCAGAAAATTCTCCCGGCCCGTATTGCTGACAACGATGAATTTCTTCGGCACGGCAAGATAGCGGTCCGCCAGCTCGGCATGCCCGTTGAAGCAGCACTGGCTCCGCTCGTTGAACAGGAAAAAATTGGAGCACGGAAAATCGCAGTAATTCGGCACGATGAACACGGCGCGGTCCGCCAGTGCCGCCGCCTCGTTCAGGCGGAACGCATCGTCCGCAAAATAGGGGCAGGCCTCGCGCTGCCGGAAGCACTCACAATGGCAGGCGCCGCAGCCATGCACCGAAAGTCCGGAAAAATCGAAGCGGGTCAGACCCTCCGCCCCGAGCGCTTCCTGCACACAGTCGGCAATGGCAGCGCAGTTCCCATCCGCCCGGCTGCTGAAGGAGATCACACACATTTTCATGCATTAACCCTCATTTTCGCTCAGAATTCGCCCGCTGCATACATCAGCGCGGACAGGGCGCACAGCGGAGCCGTTTCACAGCGCAGGATGCGGCTGCCGAGCGTGCAGATCTGCAGGCCGACCCTCTGCGCCTGCTCCACCTCGCTGCGCTCCAGACCGCCCTCCGGCCCCGTCAGCAGGGCCGCCGTGCGGAACGGCGCGGACTCGATGGCGGCGCGGAATGTGCGCTGCTCCTCGTTCTCATAAAAGCAGACGGCAAGCTCCGCCTGCGCAGCCCGCTGCAGCGCCGCCTCATACGACGGCAGCGCCAGCACCTGCGGGATGCGGCCGCGCCCGGACTGCTCTGCGGCCGAGGCGGCGATCTTCTGCCAGCGCTCGAGCTTTTTGGCAAGTGAGCGCTCATCCGGCCGGGAGACGCAGCGCGCGCTCGGGAACGCGACCAGCTCCGCCGCGCCCAGCTCCGTCGCCTTCTGGATCACATGCTCAAATTTATCTGCCTTGGCAAAGGCCATATACACACTGCAGAATACGGCCGCCTCGCTCTTTGCGGCCGTGTGCTCCTGCACGACAAGGCTGACCTGCCCCGGAGCCACGTCCGAGACAACGCAGTGCCACTCCTCGCCCTCGCCGTCGCACACCGTGACGGCATCTCCGTTTTTCAGGCGCAGCACGCGCGCATGCGCGGCATTCTCCCCCGTCAGGACCAGAAAATTCTCACCCAGCTCCACGCGCGGAACAAAAAAACGCGGCATAGCGCTCTCCCCTCCCCGCCTTTGCGGCGGTGGTTTTTGTTGTTTACAGGCAGCACCGCACATTTGCATCTTCAGCCTCTGTTGGATCGTGCGGTGCAACTTGAATCAGGGAAGCTCTGATTCAATCTGCAAGAGTGGATGGCGAAAAAGATCCGTCATCCGCCGCAGATGATCGATTCAGAGTTTCCTTAAGGAAGCTCTGATTAAATCAACAAGAGTGGATGGCGAGAGATTTTTTGGCAAGTCGAGGTATGGAAAACGCAGGAATACTTTGTGTATTTCAAGTTTTTCATACC
>NZ_JBBMFF010000045.1:0-4521 GCF_040096185.1 Faecousia intestinalis
GGAGCGGCATGCCGCTCCCCTACAATGGCGTGTACGGGCTGACAGTGCCTTCCCGAGATTGCCACGGGCGCGAAGCGCCCTCGCAATGACAATTCGGGAGTGCACGCCATAAACGGAAAGGCGGGCCGCCGGGCGGCCCGCCTGCTTTTCAGTTCAGGGTATTTTCGGCGGGGACGGTATCCGTGGAGCCGGCTTCGGAGAAGTAGGCCGTCAGAATATCGCGGGCGATGGTGCCGAGCGTGCCGCCCTGCGCGCCCTTTTCCACATAGACCGCAATGGCGATCTCCGGGTCGTCCGCCGGGGCATAGAGCACGAACGAGGCGTTGTCCGAGCCGCCGGAGCCGTGCTGGGCCGTGCCGGTCTTGGCGCAGACGGCCACGTCATAGCCGACAAAGGCACTGTAGGCCGTGCCGGAGGTGACGGCCTCGCGCATTCCCTCGGAATAGGCGGCGTAGGCCTCGTCCGAGATGTTAAGCGTGCTGGCCACAACGGGCTGGTTCTCGCGGATGAGCTTCTGATAATCCGACGAGAGCACGCGCTTGAGGAGCGTTGCCGTATAGCGCACGCCGCGGTTGGCGAGCGCCGCCGTGTAGGAGCACAGCTGCAGGGGCGTGAAGCGGTTTTCCGACTGGCCGATGGACGCGGCGACGGTATCGGCGTCGTACCAGCCGTCGTGGCCCTCGTCGTAGAGCTCCTTCTTCGTCTCCGGATTGGCGCGGCGGCCGGTGGCCTCCGGCAGCTCGATGCCGGTCGGCTCGCCGAGGCCGAGGGCCTTGGCGGTGTTGTCGATGGCAGTGATGCCGGTGCGGTAGCCCGCCTCATAGAAATAGTAGTTGCAGGAGACGGCCAGCGCCTTCATGACGTTGATGAGACCGTGTGTCGCGCCCGTCGTGGTGTAGAGCATACAGCGCGGCATATAGCCTGCGTCCTCAAAGCGGGTGTAGACGCCCTCGTCCTCGATCTCCGTCCAGCGGCTGATGGTCCCGCTGTCGATGGCGGCGATGGTCGTGACCATCTTATAGGTCGAGCCGGGCGGATACGGCAGGCCGAGCGCACGGTTGTTGAACGGCTTGTAGGGATCGGCGGCCAACTCGTTATAGTTCGTATTATAGGTGGAAAGGTCATAGGTCGGGTAGCTCGCGCAGGCCAGCACCTCGCCGGTCTTGACCTTCATGACAACGACGGCGCCGCCCTCGGCGTCCTTGCCGTTGCCGGAGGCGCCAACGCCGTTCTCGCGCAGGCCGAGGATCTTCGCGGCCAGCGATTCCTCCGCGACCTTCTGCAGGCCGAGGTCGATGGTCGTTTCGATGTTGTTGCCCGCGACGGGGTCGACGGCGTAGTGCTCCTCAAGGATGTTGCCGTCGGCGGTGATGGTCGTCACGCGCGTGCCGTCCGAGCCGTGCAGCTCCTCCTCGAAGGCCTGCTCCAGCCCGTCCTTGCCGATATAGGCATCCATGGCATAGCCCTTGCTCTCATAGGTCTCCCAGTCCGTGCCGTTCATCTTGCCGATGGTGCCGAGGATGTGGGCGGCGAGCGTGGTGTTGTACTGGCGGACGCTCGAGGTCTCAACATTGAGGCCGGGGATGTTCAGCTCCGTGATGGCCGCGAGCGACAGCGCGTCGACGTCCGTCATGAGCACATAGGTGTCCAGCGTGCCGATATAGCGCCGCAGGTCCAGCTCATAGCGCAGCGAGATCACACGGCGGCACTCCTCCTCCGTCCAGTCGGCGGGCAGGTGGTAAATCTCCTTGAGCCAGCGGATGAGCTGCGGGGCGGAGACATCCGTATCCCAGCCGCGCTCGGTGAGGAAGGTGCGGAAATAGCCGTCCCACAGGGATGAGCCGCTGTCGACATAGGCATAGGGCTTTTCCTGCGTGACAGGGAAATGGTCCGTGTATTCCAGCCCCAGCTCGCTGCACAGGTCCACCAGGCGGCGGAGGTTCTCGTTCGGCGCGTCGGCGCTCATGAGCACCTCGCGGACGATGACGAGATTATAGCTGGCGCGGTTCCCGACGAGGACGTTGCCGTTGCGGTCCAGAATTTCGCCGCGGGCAGCCGTCACGCGCGTGTGATACGTCACGGAGCCGCTGGGCGTGGGATCCTGCTCCGCGGCCTGCGTGATCTGCACATTGTGCAGGCGGACGGAGAACACGCCCGCCATGACGGCGATGAGCAGCACGAGCACGCCCACGCGGAAGGCAAACTTATGTTGATTCATGGTACTCTCCGATTTTTGCGATGCATTTGACGAGGCCGTAGACCGCAGGCTGCACCGGGAGCGTCACGAGCAGGCAGCGCAGGGCGCGCCCGGCCTGCTCCCACGCGACGCCCGCGAAGAAGTGCTTCATCAGGAGGATGAGGCCCTGCTCCACGGCAAGCGTGACAAAGCAGACAAGCAGCGACGGCAGAAAGCGGTTTGCCAACACGGCGCGGCACAGGATGCTCCCGAGCACGGGCAGGACCGTGAGCACGAGCAGGCAGACGCTGCCCTGATCGATGCCGGACAGGCACCAGACGAGCGAGGCGATGAGGGCGAACGTGCCGCCGCGCTCCGGGCCCTCGCGCAGGCAGACGCAGGTGATGACAATGGCCACGAGGTCCGGATGCGCGCCCAGGATCGTGCGGCTGCCGAACACGACGGTCTGCACGAGAAGGGCCAGCAGGAACAGGGCGGCATAGAGCGTCCAGCGCAGGATGCGCAGCCACTGGCGCGGCGTGATATAGAGCTTGTCAAGCATGGCCGCTCACCGCCTTATTCGCTGACATAGTCCGTGATGACGAAGACCTGCTCGAGGTCCTCGAGATCGGCGGCCGGGCGCAGCATGGCATACTTCGCCACGCCGGTCTCGTCGAAGCCCGCGTCCTCGACATAGCCGAGGATCAGACCCTTGGGATAGACGGTCGAGCCGGTCGTGACGACCTGATCGTTATTGCGCAGGACGGCATCCGAGGGCAGGTAGTTCATGCGCAGCTTGCCGGAGGCATTCGTCGTATACGCGCCCTGCACCACGCCGGTGTAGCCCGCCGAGGCGACGGAGGCGCTGATCTCCAGCGACGTGTCGAGCACGGTCGTGACCGTGGCCCAATTCGGGCCGATGTCCGTGATGAGGCCGACGACCTGGCCGTACTCCGTCACGACGACCATGCCGGTCTCCAGCCCGGAGCGCGTGCCCTTGCCGATGGTGAACGTGCTCTTCCAGCTCGAGGAATCCCACGAGACGATGTAGGCCTCATTGAAGCGATAGTCCTCGTGCTCCTCCTGCAGGCCGAGCAGCTCCTTCAGGCGCTCGTTTTCGCGCTGCAGGGAGTCGGCCGTGCGGACCTCGTTCTCCATGGAGCTGATCTGACGGCGCAGATAGTCGTTCTCGGCCGAGAGGGATTCATAGTTGAACAGATAGTTATAGTACCGCTCCGCCTGCCGCGTCAGCGCGGAAAACCCGCTGCGAAACGGCGTGAGCACTGCCTGCACGGTGCGCGAGCCCCACGCCGTGCCCGAGAGCGCGGCGGTCAGGGCCGTGGCGGCAGCCAGAAGGACGGCCAGCAGCAGGATGAGCCTGACGCGGCCGCGAAAAAGCTTTTTCAAGGGTAAACTCCAATCCTGGGGCAGAGAGATCAGCAGCCGAGCAGCTTCACGCCGAATTTTCGCAGGATCATGGCCAGCGGGCACACCGGCAGCCCCATCACGTTATAGTAATCGCCGTCCAGACCGATGACGAACATGGCCGCAAGGCCCTGAATGGCGTAGGCGCCCGCCTTGTCCATCGGCTCGCCGGTGGCGATGTAGGCGCGGATCTCCTCGTCGGACAGGGTGCGCATGCGCAGCGTCGTGGTGACGGTCAGATTCTCGCAGTCGTCGCCGTGCAGGACGGTCAGGCCGCTCATGACCTGATGGTCGCGCCCGGACAGGCGGCGCAGCATGGAAAAGGCCTCGCTCTCGGAGTGGGGCTTGCCCATGACGAGCGAATCGCACACCACGATGGTGTCGGCCGAGATGATGATGTCGTCCGGCATGCAGTGCGGCTGCACGGCCTTCGCTTTTTCCAGGCTGACGCGGGCGACCTCATCGGAGGGATGACGGAAGGGGTCCATGGTCTCGTTGGTGTTTACGGCACGGACCGTGAATTCCAGGCCCATGCGCTCGAGCAGCTCTTTCCGCCGCGGGGATTTGGATGCGAGATAGATCTCCATGGCAAATACCTCTTTATATAAAAATTTAGGATATACGGATCTGGGGAAAAGTGGAAAATTGAAAATGGAAAGCGGACAGTTTTTCAAAGCTGTCAGCCGTGCGTTGTAGGGGCGGGGACAGCCAGGCCCGTCCGCGAAGCGGCAATCGCAGCACCAATTCGGTGCAGCGCACCGTTCCCATTACCGTGCCGCCCTGATGTGTCATTCCGAGGAGCGAAGCGACGTGGGAATCTCCTGCAACCGGTTACGTTTTTGCCGAGGCTCACTTGTTATCCAACATGGTACTGCGAGATTGCCACGTCGGCCTGCGGCCTCCTCGCAATGACAAACCTT
>NZ_JBBMFF010000046.1:0-9782 GCF_040096185.1 Faecousia intestinalis
GGCACGCATCCCATCGTTGTGCGCCTGCGCCTGCCGAAGTGGCTTGAGAAGCCCGATCGGCCTCCTCGCAATGACACGTCAGGTGGTTCCGTGGTGCACCAGCGCCCTCCTGCCGTTGAATTCCCCTGTGCAGGGCGCTCACTGAGCGCCGCTACACCCCATACTTCGGCGTTTCCCATTTTAACGATAGCCTGTGCAAATCGGCAGTGCCCCATGGGACGTCGAGGACGCCGCCCCCTACAACGCCCGACTGGCAGCCTTGTGCTAACTTTCCATTTCCCATTTCCTGCTTTTTCTCTCTTTTCCTATAATGCCTATTGACAAAGTCGGATTTTTGTGCTATGATGCGTCCATCAAACGAAGTGAGGTGGCAGCAATGTTCTTTGCAGCAGAACGAATGCTGGGCTCCCGGGCAGAAGAACTGGCCGGGCGTGCTGCCATGCGCGGAGCATGCCGTGAGTGAGGAGCCGCACTCCATGACCGTTTCTCTGACCGGGAGCTGTTTTCAGCCCCGGCTTTTTTGTTGCCGGAATACCGGCGGACGGAAAGATCCCGTACATACGATCTGAAAGAATCACAAAGGAGACATCCCCATGAGCTATCATTTTGAGACCCTGCAGCTTCACGTCGGACAGGAGCAGCCCGATCCCGCCACCGGCGCGCGCGCCGTGCCCATCTACCAGACGACATCCTATGTGTTCCGCGACTGCGCGCAGGCTGCGGCCCGCTTCGGCCTGACAGACGTGGGCAACATCTACGGCCGCCTGACGAACTCCACGCAGGACGTGCTCGAGCAGCGCGTGGCAGCCCTTGAGGGCGGCGTGGCCGCTCTGGCCACTGCCTCCGGCGCAGCGGCCGTCACCTATACCATTCAGGCGCTTGCGCGGCAGGGCGACCACATCGTCGCGCAGAAGACGATCTACGGCGGCACCTATAACCTGCTGGCGCACACGCTGCCGCAGTACGGCATCACGGCAACGTTCGTGGACGCGCACGACGCCGCAGCGGTCGAGGCGGCCATCCAGCCGAACACCCGCGCCGTCTATCTTGAGACGCTGGGCAACCCGAACTGCGACATCCCGAACATCGAGGCCATTGCCGCCGTCGCCCACCGCCACAGCCTGCCGCTCGTCATCGACAACACGTTCGGCACGCCCTACTGGGTCAAGGTCATCCCGCTCGGCGCGGACATCGTCGTCCACTCCGCCACGAAGTTCCTCGGCGGCCACGGCACGACGCTCGGCGGCATCATCGTCGACGCCGGTACGTTCGACTGGGCTGCCAGCGGCAGCTATCCGCAGCTTGCTGCACCGAACCCCAGCTATCACGGCATCTCGTTCGTGCAGGCGGCAGGCAAGGCAGCCTTTGTGACCTACGTCCGCGCCATTCTCCTGCGCGACACCGGCGCGACCATCTCCCCGTTCAACGCCTTCCTGCTGCTGCAGGGCATCGAGACGCTCTCGCTGCGCCTCGACCGCCACGCGGAGAACACGAAGAAGATCGTCTCGTGGCTGGCGGCACACCCGCAGGTCGCGCGCGTCAACCATCCGTCGCTGCCGGGCCACCCGGACCACGCGCTGTATCAGAAGTACTTCCCGAATGGTGGCGGCTCCATCTTCACCTTTGAGATCGCGGGCGGCGAGGCCGAGGCGCACCGCTTCATCGACCACCTGCAGATCTTCTCCCTGCTGGCCAACGTCGCGGACGTCAAGAGCCTCGTCATCCACCCGGCCACGACGACGCATTCCCAGCTCACGCCGGAGGAGCTGCTCGATCAGGGCATCCGCCCGAACACCATCCGCCTGTCCATCGGCACGGAGCATGCCGACGATCTTATCGCAGACCTCGAGGCGGGCTTCGCCGCCGCGAAGGGCTGATAACAGTCAAGTGCAGCCATCGGCTATGTCGGTGGCTGCACTTTCTTTTATTATGGGTTCACCGGAGTCAATACGCCGTCGGATAATTCGTATATCCCGTCGTACCGGTCCCGCAGTGCGGGGTTCGGCTTGTGGCAGATGTGAAGGACCATCGAAGGCTCCTCCAATAGCAGCCGCTCCACCAGCTCGGCATTCGCCTGATCCAGTGCGGAGGTCACCTCATCCAGCAGGTAGACAGAGGGCCGTCCGACCATCGCCCGCGCCAGCGCCACGCGCTGCCGTTCTCCGCCGGACAGCGTCTCCATTCTCTCCGGCGTCAGCTCCTGACCGTGATACCGGTCCAGCAGATACTCCAGATTCAGCTTCCGGATCACATCCAGATAGATATCCCGCGGGATCGGGCGGCCGACGCAGATGTTGTCCTCCAGCGTTGCGTAGAAGAGATAGGGCTCCTGAAAGACGGGGCAAATACTTTCATAATATGCGCCGTATGGGATCGTTCTGATTTCGTGCCCGTTATAGAGGATTCTCCCGCCATACTGAAGATCGCCGATCTGCGCGATCAGCCGGAGCAGGGTGGATTTTCCGCTTCCGCTCTCTCCGGTGATCAGATACTTCCGCCCGGCCGTAAAGCGGGCGCAGACGTCCTTCAGAATGGCGAGTTCCTCTGCGCGGTAAGAAAGATGGTCAACGGCCAGCTGCTCCAACGCCCCGGCGCACGCCGTCCGGCGGTCGTCCCCTTCCGGTTTCCGCCCGATCATGCTCTGATACTGTGCAAGGATCGGCAGAACCTCATTCCGCCCATGCCGCAGGTACGCCAGAACCTCGATCGGGGCGCTGATCACCTCTGCCAGCTGGATCACCGCGACAAGGCTGCCGACATCGATCTCCTTTTTGGAGATCAGATAGAGGCCGATCAGCAGGATCAGGACTGTTTTTGCCACCTGCAGCGCGGTCGTGATTCCCTGCGTGACCAGCTGATATTTCAGCAAGGTCATTTCGCTGCGTGCAATGCCGTCGTCGGCGGAATCGACGGACTCCGCCGCATATTTCCGGCAGCGGTAGGCCTTCACAAGCCGCAGGCCGTCCAGGATCGATCGCAGCGTCGTATTGTAATTTGCCAGCGCACCGGAATAGCGCTTTCTGGCCGCTCCGCCTCTTTTCCGCATCGTATTGGGAAGAGCGACGATCAGCAGGCTCACGCCCACGATGACAAGAGCCAGCACCCAGTGAATATAGAGCAGCGACAGCGCGGAAAACGCCAGAATGCTCATGCATTTTATCATATCAATGGTGCCCAGAACATACTGCTCCGCCACGCTCGGGATATCGTTGTTCACAAACGACACAAAGGCGGAGATATCCTCGCGTTTGGCGCTGTCCTGCGCGGAGAAGGCATGAAACGCATTCCGGCGCATCTGCTTCTTCTGCCTTATTTTGAGCGTATTGCCCATGTACTCATCCAATTCGGCAAAGCAGAGCTGAAAGAGGCTGATGAGCAGAAAGATGCAGAGCAGTCTCGTGCGATTGGCGGAATCCGCGACAACGGAGGTGATCAGCCGACCGGAGATCGTGGGGATCGCGACGCTGATCGCAGAGTAAACGATGCTGACGAGCAATGTCAGCAGGAAAAACCTTTTGTTTTTGTCTAAAAGCGAAAGAGTTTTTTTCATTTGAAACGTGTCCTCCCTGATTGTGGTTCCTCCATATCCGGGACTCCGTTTCCTCCGATCCGGAGCCTCAGATCGCGCGCTCCGGGAAATGATACAGCAGTCTGACGATCCTGTAGAAGTGCATACGTCTTTCTCCTTTCCATCTCATGATCCGCGTCAGTCAGGCTCTTTCTTACAAATCACTGACACACCATCATATTACCCGATGTGGTCGGCAAATGCAAGAGGATCTAAAAAAATGGCGCGCTGCGGGACCCGCAGCGCGCCGGTTTTTATGCAGTTTGGGCCATATGGCGCTCGCGCTTTTTCCAGCTGAGGAAGCCATAGAAATCATGGAACAGGAAGATGCCGAAATTCACCGCCACGGGGATATAGGCGGGGTCCTCGCACGAGGCCAGCACCCACAGCACGACGAGCACGATGTCGTTCGCCGCGTAGCCGAGGCCATAATACGACGAGCGCAGCATGGTCAGGGCGGCCGCGAGAAAGCTCGTGGCGACGGACAGGATGCTGAAGCCGAGGTTCGGCGTATCGAGCGCCGCCAGCAGCCAGCCGAACAGGGCCGTCACCGCAGCGGTGGCCAGCACGAGCAGGGCCAGGTCGCGGCCGGTCAGGCGGCGGATGGCCACGGCGCTGCCCGCCTCGTGCGCCGTGTTGCGCCGCCACGTCACGGCGGACCAGACCGCCATGGGCAGGCTCATGCCGAGATAGGTGAGCATCTCGCCCCAGTAGCGGAAGCGGCAGGAGATGGCGCCGTAGAGCAGGCAGAACACGATCATGAGATACTGCGCGAAGACCTGCCCCTTGGCCGCGAGCATCAGGGCCGTCACGCCGGTCAGGGCGGCGATCAGCGTCAGCGGGTCGACGTCGCCGCCGAGAAAGTTGGACACGGCCACGACGGCCAGCGAACCGAGCCAGAACGCCCAGTCTCTGGCCCGCATGGAAGCAAACGGGTTATTCAAATTCAAAGATCGATCCTTTCTGTCGTGATTCGGTCAAACCGCGTTTCCGGACCACGGGTCAGGGATCGGGATGCTTCTGCCGTTCAGGGTCATCGATCTTCTCCCGGAAAAAGCGGCCGCTGTGATGCGGCCGCATGGTAATTTTTTTATTTGTCGAAGGCGTCGCGCAGCTTCTCAAAAAACTTCTTTCGTTTTGGCTGTGCGCTTTCGGAAGTCGCCTCCTCGAACTTGCGCAGCAGGTCCTTCTGCTCGCGCGTCAAGCGGGTCGGCGTCTCCACGACGACGGTGACATATTGGTCGCCGCGGCTGCGCCCGTTGACATAAGGGATGCCCTTGCCCTTCAGGCGGAACGTCGTGCCGGTCTGCGTGCCCTCGCCGATCGTATAGCGGACCTTGCCGTCGAGCGTCGGCACCTCGACCTCCGCGCCGCAGGCAGCCTGCGTAAACGTGATGGGCATCTCACAGTAGACATCCTGCCCCTGCCGCGTGAACAGCGGGTGGCTGCGGACGCTGACCGTGACCATCAGATCGCCGCTCGGGCCGCCGTTGAGGCCGGTGTTTCCCTCGCCGCGCACGCGCAGCGTCTGGCCGTCGTCGATGCCGGCCGGGAACTTCACCATCAGCTTGTGGCTGCGGCGCACCTTGCCCTTGCCCTTGCAGCGGCTGCACGGCGTGCGGATGATCCTGCCGGTGCCGCGGCAATCCGGGCAGGCCGCCGTGGACTGCATGGTCATGCCCATGAAATTCTGCTGCGTGCGCACGGAGCCCGTGCCCTTGCAGCGCGGGCAGGTCTCGGCGCTCGTGCCGGGAGCTGCGCCGCTGCCGTGGCACTGGTCGCAGTCCTCCACGCGAGAGACCGTGACCTCCTTCTCCGCACCGAAGGCCGCCTCTTCAAACGTCAGCTCAACGCGCGCGCCGATGTCGTCGCCCTGCATGGGGGCGCTGGCGCTGCGGCGCGTGCTGCGGCCGCCGCCGCCGAAAAAGCTGCCGAAAATATCGCCGAGGTCGCCGAAATCGCCGAATCCGGCCCCGCCGAACGGGCTGCCTCCCGCATTCGGGTTGAAATTCGGGTCGACACCCGCGAAGCCGTACTGATCGTAGCGCGCGCGCTTATCCGGATCGGAGAGCACCTCGTTGGCCTCGTTGATCTCCTTGAATTTTTCTTCCGCGCCCGGATCGTGGTTCACGTCCGGATGATACTGCGCGGCAAGCTTGCGGTAGGCGCGCTTGATATCGGCGTCCGTCGCATCCTTTTTGAGGCCAAGGACCTCATAATAATCTCGCTTGTTCTCATTTGCCATGCTGCTCACCTCTCCTGATACCCTTTCGGGCGGCCGACGCAGGGCAGGCGGTGGCCGAAGCCGCCGCCTGCCGCATACATTCGTCCTTAATCCTTGACTTCCTCGTAGTCCGCATCGACTACGCCGTCGTCATGGCCGCCGTTGTTCGCTGCACCGCCGTTATTGGCCTCGCCCTGCTGCGGGGCGGCCTGCTGATACAGCTTCTCGGAGATGGCGTAGAACGCCTTCTGCACGGCATCGGTCGCGGCCTTGATGGCCTCGATGTCATTGCCCTTGTTCTTCGTCTTCAGATCCTCGAGAGCTGCCTGCACGGGCGCCTTCTCGGACTCGGAGACCTTGTCGCCAAGCTCGTTCAGGGTCTTCTCCGTCTGGTAGATGACCTGATCGGCTGCGTTGTGGGTGTCGACCTCATCCTTGTGCTTCTTATCCTCAGCGGCGAACTGCTCGGCCTCCTTGACGGCCTTGTCGATGTCCTCCTTGGAGAGGTTGGAGGAAGCGGTGATGGTGATGTTCTGCTCCTTGCCGGTGCCGAGGTCCTTTGCGGAGACATTCACGATGCCGTTGGCATCGATGTCAAAGCTGACCTCGATCTGCGGCACGCCGCGGGGCGCCGGAGCGATGCCGGTGAGCTGGAACTTGCCCAGCGTCTTGTTATAGGCAGCCATTTCACGCTCGCCCTGCAGGACATGGACCTCAACGGAGGTCTGGCCGTCTGCAGCGGTGGAGAAGATCTGGCTCTTGTGCGTCGGGATGGTGGTGTTGCGGTCGATCAGGCGGGTGAACACGCCGCCCATGGTCTCGATGCCGAGGGACAGCGGGGTGACATCCAGAAGGACCATGCCCTTGACGTCGCCGCCGAGGACGCCGCCCTGGATGGCCGCGCCGACAGCCACGCACTCATCGGGGTTGATGCCCTTGAAGCCTTCCTTGCCGGTGATGCTCTTGACAGCCTCCTGCACGGCCGGGATACGGCTCGAGCCGCCGACGAGCAGGACCTTGCTCAGGTCGCTTGCCTTCAGCCCGGCATCTGCCATGGCCTGACGGACGGGCTTCAGCGTATCCTGCACGAGGTGCGCCGTTAGCTCATTGAACTTTGCGCGCGTCAGCGTGACATCCAGATGCTTCGGGCCGGTGGCGTCCGCCGTGATATACGGCAGGTTGATGGTGGAGCTCGTCACGCCGGACAGCTCGATCTTCGCCTTCTCGGCAGCTTCCTTCAGGCGCTGCATGGCGACCTTATCGCCGGAGAGGTCGATGCCTTCGGCCTTCTTGAACTCGGCAACAAGGTAATCGATGATGCACTGATCGAAATCATCGCCGCCGAGGTGGGTGTTGCCGTTCGTGGCAAGGACCTCGATGACACCGTCGCCGATGTCCAGAATGGAGACATCGAACGTGCCGCCGCCCAGATCATAGACCATGATCTTCTGCGAGGATTCCTTATCGACGCCATAGGCCAGTGCAGCAGCCGTCGGCTCGTTGATGATACGCTTGACCTCCAGACCGGCGATCTTGCCTGCGTCCTTCGTGGCCTGACGCTGGGCGTCGTTGAAGTAAGCCGGGACGGTGATGACCGCTTCGGTCACGGGCTGGCCCAGGTAAGCCTCGGCGTCCGCCTTCAGCTTGCGCAGGATCATTGCGGAGATCTCCTGCGGGGTGTACTTCTTGCCGTCGATGTCGACCTTATAATCGGTGCCCATGTGGCGCTTGATCGAAGAGATCGTGCGGTCTGCGTTCGTAACGGCCTGACGCTTTGCGACCTGACCGACCATACGCTCACCGGTCTTCGAGAATGCAACAACGGACGGAGTGGTGCGATTGCCTTCGGCATTCGCGATAACGACGGGCTCGCCGCCTTCCATCACGGCGACACAGGAATTCGTCGTGCCAAGATCAATACCAATAATTTTTCCCATAATTCAAATCCTCCCAAAGAAGTAACTTAGAAGTAACTTACTGATTTAATTTGCGACCTTCACCATGGCGAAGCGGATGACCTTATCGCCGTGGGCAAAGCCGGTCTGGAAAACCTCTGCGATGACGTTTTCCCCGAGGCTCTCGTCCTCGATGTGCATCACGGCATTGTGGCGCTGCGGATCGAAGGTCTCGCCCGCTTCGCCGAAGGGCTTGACACCCAGCGCGTCGAGGATCTTGACAAGCTCTGTCAGGGTCATCTCCACGCCCTTTTTATAGGCCTCGTCTGCGGTCTCGTGATGCAGGGCCCGCTCGAGGTTATCATAGACGGGAAGGAACTTCTTCACCGTATCGGCAACGGCATCCTGATAGATGCCGTCCTTTTCGCGCTGCGTGCGCTTGCGGAAGTTGTCATATTCTGCAGCCAGCCGCAGAAACTGATCGTGCTCCTGCGCCTGCGCGGCCTTGGCCTGCTCCAGCGCATCGGGCTGTTTGGACTCGGCCTTTTGCTTGGAGCCTTCCGGCTGCTTCGGCGCTTCCGCCTGCTTGGCGGCCTCCGGAGCGGCAGGCTCCTTCTCGTTCTTTTCGGGTTCTTCGTGTTTCTTTGCCAAAATTTATTCCTCCTCCTTTGCCTCGTGCACCTCCGGCTTCGGGGCCGCGGGCAGCTCCGGCTTGCCGAACATCCGGCCAAGCCCTTCGGCAAAGTAGCTTAATCGTGCGGTGATCTGTGCGTAATCCATGCGCTGCGGGCCGACCACACCGATCATGCCCTGCATGCCGTCGCCGATGTCGAAGCGCGTCACGACGACGGAGGTGTCCTTCAGCTCCTGCGCAACGTTTTCCGGGCCGACGAGGATCTGAACGGGGCTGTCCGGATCGAGCCGGGCGGGCAGGTTGGAGAGCGTGTCTTCATCCAGTGCGCCGAGCACCTCCTGTGCCTTGGTCAGGTCCTGATATTCCGGCTGGCCCAGCAGACGGTTCTGCCCGGTAAGGTAAATTTCCGAGCGATGAGCCTCCTCGAGCACATGCGTCGTAAAATCGACGATGACCGGAACAAGGCTCGCTGCGGCGCCTGCGCTGCGCGTCACGCGGTTCATGACCTCAGGCGTGAAGCCGGAGGCGGGAAGCCCGGTGAGGCTCGCATTGAGCACGGCGGACAGGAGCTTGAGGTCCTGCTCCGTCACATGCAGCGGCAGCTTGATGAGGCGGTTCTTGACGTTTTCATCGGACGTCATGACCACGAGAATGAAGCTCCCGGCGTCCGCGAGGATGATCTCGAAATGGCGGACAGTCACTTCTCCGGCCGGAGCCGTCATGGTATAGGCCGGAAGGTTCGTCAGCTTGGAGACGAGCTTGCCGACCTGGCTCATGGCCTTGTCCAGCTCCTGCATACGCGATTCCATGGCCTGATTGATGCTCTGCGTCTCGTCGACGGAGAGGCGGTAATCCTGCATCAGACGGTCGATGTAGAAGCGGTAGCCCGCGGGGCTCGGGATGCGCCCGGCCGACGTGTGCGGCTGCTCCAGAAAGCCGAGCGTCGTCAGCTCGGCCATTTCGTTGCGGATGGTCGCAGAGGAGAAGTTCATATCCGGCAGCGCGGCGATCGTCTTGGAGCCGACCGGCTCTGCGCTGCGGATGTAGAGGTCCACAATGGCCTTCAGGATCTTCTGTTTGCGCTCCGAAAGCTCCATGGCTTTGACCTCCTTGTTTTCCTTTAGCACTCCGTACCCCTGAGTGCTAAGCTAACTATACCCCCCAAACGCAACTTTGTCAATACCCAAACGGAAGTTTTTTTTGAACGTTTTGTGAACCCTCCCACAGCGACAGCTTTCCCGCATTTCCGGGGATGCATACCCGGATATTTGGACGGCTCGGCTGCAGCGGCGCTCAGTAAGCGCCTAAGGCAGTTGCAGGTAGTACAGCAGCAATTCAGCGGTACGAGGCCCCCAAGTTTGTCATTGCGAGGAGGCCGCAGGCCGACGTGGCAATCTCGCAGGTCATAGCCGGATCGCAAGAAAGCCATCGGCGAAAACGAAACTGCCTTCCCGAGATTGC
>NZ_JBBMFF010000047.1:0-2533 GCF_040096185.1 Faecousia intestinalis
GCGGCATGCCGCTCCCCTACAACGCGCGATCAATGTCTTTACGATACAACAAGCGGAGAGCCTGCGCTCTCCGCTTTTGCTTTCATTCAGCTGAACAGGTTCAGATTCACGGCGCTGAGGTCAAGGTACCAGTGCCCGCCGGTTTGGTAGCACACGGCGCGGACATTGAGCTGGCCATCCAGCTCGCCCGTGAACGAAACGCGGAATTTGACGAGCCGTGCCTCGTCGACGGTCATGATCCAGTCATACTGCTGGCGGAAATAATCCTCGAGCACGCGGCAGCCGCTCTCGGGGATGCGGCGGCTGTCCAGCTCCTTTGGCGTGATGTCATAGTCGTTGCTGCTGCCCTTGGCGAACGAATCGCGCACATTGGCCAGCTCACCGGCATCGAAGCCGTCCGCATTGAGCACGGCGGGGGGGATGGCCTCCTGCAGGCGGGTGAAATCGTCGTCCTGCAGGGCGGCGCAGTAGGTGCGGACCGGCTCCATATAGGGCGCGTCGGCCAGGCCGCAGGCGCCGAGCAGGAGAGCGGCCAGCAGGCAGAGGATGCAGATTCGCTTCATATCGGGTGCTCCCTTCGGCTCACTTTTTGAGCAGGTCGCGGATCTCCGTGAGCAGCTGCTCCTCCTTCGTCGGCTCGGGAGGCGCGGCAGGGGCCTCTGCCTCCTTCTTGCGGTGCTTTTCCCCGGCCTCACGCAGGCGATTGACGGTCTTGACGATCAGGAACACGACAAAAGCCATGATGACGAAGTTGATGAACGCGGACAGGAAGTCGCCGAAACGCAGGTAGTTTACGATGACCTCTCCGTTTTCGTCCAGCTTTTCGCCGAAGAACTGCGGCAGACGGATCTTCCACTCCTCAAAGCTGAGGCCGCCGAGGAACATGGACACGACCGGCATGATGACGCTGTTCGTCAGGGCATCGACGACCGTCTTGAATGCACCGCCGACGATGACGCCGACTGCAAGGTCGAGCATATTGCCCTTCATGGCAAATTCCTTAAATTCCTTCAGAAATCCGCTCTTTTTCTTCCCCATAGTATCCTCTCTCCTTCTCAGAAGTTCTTCTTTTCGAGTACTTCAAGACCGCCGAGGTACTTGCGCAGGACCTCCGGCACAACGACGGAGCCGTCGGCACGCTGGTTCTGCTCGACCATGGCGGGGAAGATGCGGGACGTGGCCAGACCGGAGCCGTTGAGGGTGTGGACGAATTCCGTCTTGCCCGTGGCCTCGCGGCGGAAGCGGATGTTGCCGCGGCGCGCCTGATAGTCGCGCGCGTTCGAAACGGAGGAGACCTCCTTGTAGCCGTTCATGGACGGGATCTGAATTTCAATGTCATACGTCCGCGCCATGGAGGCCGAGCAGTCGCCCGCGGCGAGCTTGACGGTGCGGAAGTGGAAGCCCAGCCCCTTGACCAGGCGCTCGGCCTTGCCGACCAGCTCCTCGAAGGCCTCGTCCGACTTCTCGGGCAGGGTGTACTGGAACATCTCGATCTTGTTGAACTGGTGGCCGCGGACCATGCCGCGCTCGTCGGCGCGGTGGGAGCCCGCCTCGCGGCGGAAGCACGGCGTATAGGCGAACAGCTTGTGCGGCAGGTCGCTCTCGGCGAGAATCTCGCCGCGGTGCAGGGAGGCGAGGGCCGTCTCGGCCGTCGGGAGCATGAAGTGCATGCGGTCGTCCGTCGGATTCTCGATCTTATAGACCTCGTCGGCGAATTTGGGGAACTGTCCCGCGGTCTCGCCGCACTGGTACTCGAGCATCAGGGGCAGGCCGACCATCTCGTAGCCGTCCTTCAGGTGCTCGTCGATGAAATAGTTGAGCAGGGCCCACTCGAGGCGCGCGCCCATGCCGCGGTAGATCCAGAAGCCGGAGCCCGCCAGACGCGTGCCGCGCTCATAGTCGATGAGGCCGAGGTCCGTGCACAGGTCCACATGGTGCTTCGGCTCGAAGTCGAAGTGATGCGGCTCGCCGTAATAGCGCAGCGGCTCATTGTTCTCCTTGCCGCCCGGCTTGAGGTCGGGGTCCGGCAGGTTCGGCAGAGACAGCATCAGCGTGCGGTACTCCGCCTCGACGTCCGTCAGCTTCTGGTCGTTCTGGGCGATCTGGGCCTTCAGCTCGGCCATACGCTCGAAGATCGGCGCTACATCCTCGCCCGCCTTCTTGCGCTTCGGAATTTCCTTCGAGACGCGGTTCTGCTCGGCCTTATCCGTCTCCGTTGAGAGGATGAGGGCGCGGCGCTGAGCGTCCAGCTCCAGAATGCGGTCGACGGCAGCGTCGCAGTCGACCTCCTTGGCCCGCAGACCGGCCTTGACCGCCTCGGGATCGTCCTTGATTCGTTTGATATCCAGCATTATTCAGTCACCTCAATAAATCAGTTCTACGGAAGCTCTGAATCAATCATCTGCGGCGGATGCCGGATCTTTTTCGTCAATCCATCGGTATGAAAAACTTGAAAGACACAAAGTATTCCTGCGTTTTCCATACCTCGACTTGCCAAAAAATCTCTCGCCATCCGCTCTTGCTGATTGAATCA
>NZ_JBBMFF010000048.1:0-1186 GCF_040096185.1 Faecousia intestinalis
TAATTTCAGAAAATTCTATTTTGAGATAGCCCATTCTTCCTTATGAAGCCTCTTCTGATCCGCAGCGCTTTTCATTTGCTCTTAAAATACACCGGTAATACAGTAGCGATCCGTATCGGGGTCGAGCTCGGCGGCATAGACGCACGAGCCGTCCGGCGGGACCAGCGCATATTGCTCCGTCTCGCCCTCCAGCCGGAAGCAGACATAGGGGATGCCGTCGTCCTGAATGAGGCGGCTGTCATAGAGCTCCCAGTCCTCGTCCGCACCGGCAGCCTCGCGCAGGACCGCCTCCGCATTCCAGCAGGTGTCCATGAGATATTCCTTCTGCGGCGAGCCCCAGCGGCCGTTGTAGGTCAGGTATTCTCCAAAATCGCTGCCGTCCGGCGCCGTCACGGTCAGATAATACATCGCGCCGCCGTCCGGGCGGTCGAACGAGCCGCCGATGACATCGCCCTGCCCGGTGCGGAACGAATAGAGGGCCTTGTCGCCGACATTCAGCCGCCCGCTCTCCCACGTCACGCCGAACACATTGACCCACGAGCCAACATATTTTGCCACGATATAGGCACGGTCATATTCGCCCGCGGGGCCGTTCTGCGTCACCGTCAGCTCCAGCCCATCCAGCGGCTCGTTGAACATTACGCCGAGTGCGCCCTCCGGCGCATCAGGGACGGCTGCGGTGAATGCCTCGTTGATCTCCGGCTCCTCCGGCGTTTCTGCCGTCGGATCGGTCTCCTGCGTGGGAGGCTCCGACGTTGTTTCCGGCTCCGTTCCCCGCGTGGCGGGCTGTGTTGCAGGCTGCGTGACGGGCTGCGTCCCGCCCGGCTCCGATGCATCCGCCCCCGTCGGGCTGCAGGCGCACAGGCCCAGCAGCAGGGCGGCAAGAAGAATGGCGATCCCTCGTTTCATACGATGTCCCTCCCGATCTGTCTTCCCGGACTGTTTCTTTTATTAGACGCACCTGCCGGGGAAATGTTCCGCCCGTTCCAAAATTTTTCGCTGCGCGGATCCGCCGATTTCCGCGCGCGGCGCTTCAGCTTGTCAAAAAAGTCCCTTTGGACTTTTTCGCCAAGCTGCTTTCAGAATTGCAAAATGAATTTTTGTAGTACTATTTTGCAATTCTGCCGCTGCGGCGGGTTATGGAACGCGAAAGGACACCCTGACGGTTTCCTTTCACACTTTTCTT
>NZ_JBBMFF010000049.1:0-3231 GCF_040096185.1 Faecousia intestinalis
CAGGCCGACGTGGCAATCTCGGGAAGGCAGTTACGTTTTCGCCGAAAGTGTCCTGTTATCCACCCCGGTTCTGCGAGATTGCCACGGGCGCAAAGCGCCCTCGCAATGACAAGTCGGGAGACTTTACCGTTTTAACGATAGCCGGTACGGGTCGGAAGTGCGCAGCCGGGAGGGGCATGCCCGGCCCCTACAGTGGTGCACACCATTTAACGACAGCCGGTACGGGCTGCAAATGCCTTCCCGAGATTGCCACGGGCGCAAAGCGCCCTCGCAATGACAAGTCGGGAGACTTTACCGTTTTAACGATAGCTGGTACGGGTCGGAAGTGCGCAGCCGGGAGGGGACAGCCCGGCCCCTACAACGCATTACCGCTTCTTGGCCAGTGGGGTGGATTTTTCCTGTGCATCCTGCAGCGCGAGGATGATGCGGTTCGAGACGAGCCAGCCGCGCGGGGTCAGGTACCAGCGGGAGCCGCTCTGCGCGGCGAGGCCGTGCCCGGCAAAGCGCTCGAGCAGCTGCTGCAGCGGCGCAAAGGGCAGCAGGTAGCTGCGCTCGTACTCTTGCGCGTCCAGCCCGGAGACGATGCGCGAGCGGAGCATGACGTACTCCCCGGCGCGCTCGCGCGGGGGGATGGTCTCGCACTCCGAGAGGACGGAGCCGTGGTGGGCGATGCCCTCGACATAGGCACGCAGGTCCGGCTCGATGGTGAAGCGCTTGCCCGCAAAGTCCGAGGCGGCACAGGGGCCGAAGCCGAGGTACTCGCCGCCCGTCCAGTACTTCAGATTGTGGCGGGAGCGGAAGCCGGGCTTGGCAAAATTGGAAATCTCGTAGTGCTCGTAGCCGTGGTCCTGCAGGATCTCCGAGGCGGCAAGGTACATATCGGCCTGCACGTCGTCATTCGGGAGGTTGGCGCAGTCGCGGTACTCCCACAGGGGCGTGTTCGGCTCGACCTTGAGGGCGTAGCAGGACATGTGCTCCGGCTTGAGGCGCAGGACGTTCTCGAGCGTGTCGCGCCAGCCGGTGAGCGTCTGGTTCGGCAGGCCGAACATCAGGTCGAGCGAGAGGTTGGCAAAGCCCGCCTCGCGCGCGCGGACGACGGCCATGCGCGCCTGCTCGTAGGTATGCGGACGGCCGAGGCGCTTGAGCATGTCGTCCTGATCGGACTGCACGCCGATGGAGATGCGGTTGAAGCCCGCGCGGACCAGCCGCTTGAGCCCCTGCGGCGTGACGCTGTCGGGGTTGGCCTCGAGCGTGATCTCGGGGTCCGCGCCGAAATGGAAGCGCTTCTGCAGCTCGTCAAGAACTTTTTCCAGATTCTCCGCGCCGAAGAAGCTCGGCGTGCCGCCGCCGAAGTAGACGGTGTCGACCGTGTAGTCCGGCGCGAGGCGGCCCGTTTCGCGGATGTGGTCGGCCAGCGCCTGCAGGTACTGGTCCGTCGTGCGGCGGTCGCGGCTGCCGCCGAGGGAGTAAAAGTCGCAGTATTCGCACTTGCTCTTGCAGAAGGGGATGTGGACGTAAATGCCCAGCGGCTTGCCGGAATTGCTGCGCATGATCAGCCCCCGATTCTTTCGGAGATGAACGCGCGGAATTCGTCCGGCGTGCCCTTCGTAAAACCGGCCTTATTCACAAAGTACCACTGCTGGCGGCCGCAGTGCAGGAGGAACAGATGCTCCGTCTCGCGCAGCTCCGTGATGGTGGAATACCCGGCATCGAGGACCTCGCCGTTCTCCTGCAGGGTCTGGGCGAGGGTGAGGTCATAAAAATCCGTGTGGAGGTGCAGGGCGTTTGAGCCGTACTTCGACTGGATGTTCTGCTGCCAACGGCGCAGGGCCGTGCGCGGGCCGCGGAGCTGGTTGAACAGGGCATAGCCCACCACGAGCACGAGCAGAAGGGCCAGCACGAGATGCATGGTGTTCTTCGTCATAACGTACTGCCAGACCATGATGCCCAGCAGCACGACGGACAGGCCGAAGCAGACCCACGTCAGCAGCTGCACATAGCGCGGCATAAGGCTCTTGGACGCCTCATACTGGATATCGGCGTCAATGGTCGTGTCTACAGAAAATCTCGATTCCATGGATGATCCTTTCCCGTGCCTCAGCGGCACTTCGGGCAGGGCTTGAGTCCCAGCTCGTTTTCGGCATAGGCCGTGTTGAAGATGTAGAAGGCCTGACGGTCCCAGTCCTCGCAGGCGTAGGTGTGGTAATAGTCGTTGTTGTCGCTGGCGACGCAGGCATTGCTGTTGTAGAACTCTGCCATATCGGCAAATTCGTTGTAATTTTTGGACAGCTCGTCATAGGCGTCGGACAGGGCATCGTACTGGGCCTGCAGGTCGGAGACGTTCTCGTTCTGCTGCTGCAGGAGGGAGTATTCCTGCACGAGGTCATAGTAGTCGTTATACAGGGCGTCATAGTTCTCGTTGGACTGGTCGAGGGCGTCCTGCAGGTCGCTCAGCTGGGCCTCGGCCTGACTCTGCTCCAGCGCATGGTCGGAGCGCTCGCGCTCGAGCTTGGCGTTCATGCCGTGCCACAGCAGGAAGCCGCCGACGGCCGCGCCGACGACCACGACGCCCAGCGCGATGAGTGAGACAAGCATACCGGTATTGCGGCGCTTGCGCGGGGCAGCTTCCGGGATGGGAGGCATGTCGGAGACGGGCGGCTCCGGGGGAATGGGGGGCATGTCGGAGACGGGCGGCTCCGGAGGAATGGGGGGCATGTCGGAGAAGGCGGGCTCCTCGGGGACGACGGGCTCTTCGGGGACGACGGGCTCCTCGGGGACGACGGGCTCCTCGGGGACAACGGGCTCCTCGGGGACGACGGGCTCTTCGGGGACGACGGGCTCTTCGGGGACGACGGGCTCTTCGGGGACAACGGGCTCCTCGGGGACGACGGGCTCCTCCGGGATGACAGGCTCGTCAGGGACGACGGGCTCCTCGGGGAGAACGGGCTCCTCAGGGAGAACGGGGGCCACAGGTGGGGTTACGCCTGGAACGGACGGCTCGACGGGAGGCATTTCCCCGGCATTCGGGACTGAGCCGGGCGTTTGCGGCTCGGCGGACGGGTTCGGACGGCGCACCGGCTCACCGCAGAACGTGCAGAATTTCGCGTCATCCCGGATCTTGTTTCCGCATTTCGTACAGAACATGGTGTGATCTCCTTTGTGTGTATTTTTGGATTGGGTGGGGACGGTTTCGTCGGGGCGTTGTAGGGGCGGGGCATGCCCCGCCCGTCC
>NZ_JBBMFF010000050.1:0-4394 GCF_040096185.1 Faecousia intestinalis
CGAGAATGCGGTTGAGCAGGCTGGACTTGCCGACATTCGGCTTGCCGATGATGCAAATTTGAGA
Source organism: Faecousia intestinalis (assembly GCF_040096185.1). Taxonomy (NCBI): domain Bacteria; kingdom Bacillati; phylum Bacillota; class Clostridia; order Eubacteriales; family Oscillospiraceae; genus Faecousia; species Faecousia intestinalis. The sequence goes on from NZ_JBBMFF010000050.1 coordinate 65, forward strand.
GCATTGTGCGGTCGACGATGCCAACCTATCACTTACCAGCCTGCATGGCGGTCACTGACCGCCGCTACAGATGCAATCGGTTTTTACGTTTTTATCGACAGCCGGTACAAGTCGGCAGTACAGCGCAGGGAGCGGCACGCCGCTCCCCTACAGCGCACGTTTGTTTGTTAATTTCACAAAATTATTCCCTATTCATTTTTTAGTATTCATGATTCACTTAATAATTATAAGTACCCCAGATACCGTCCCACGCGGCGCTCGGCCCGCTGCAGCAGCTGGCACACGCTTGCCGGGCTGACGCCCCGGTCGATGGCGACCTCCTTCTGCGGGTGGCCGTGCAGGTAGACCGCCACGACCGTTTCATACTGCAGCGGCGTCAGCGCCACACGCAGCATGGTGTTCAGGCGCTCCGTATCCGGCTCACGGAGCGAGGCCTTGGAAAGAATCGGATGCATAACGATAGAATCCCCTTTCATAATAGTGTTCGCACAGGAGCGCAAGCTCCCGGCACTGCCGTCTGGCCTCGCACAGCTTGCGCAGGCGGTTGGCCAGCACCGCGCGCGTCTGCGCATCGGCCGTACCGCGCCGCAGGCGGCGCAGACGGCTGATCTGAATGTCCAGCAGCCCCGCCGCCTCGCGATACCCGGCTGATAGCTCCGCCAGTCTCATCCCACCGCAACCAGACAGGAGCGGAACACGACTCTGGCGTATTCCGGCAGGCACGCCGGGCACAGACAGCCGATGTCCAGGCAATAGCAATAGCCCCCGGCCACCAGCTCCGTTCCGCACCAGACGCACCAGCACAGCGTCTGTCCCTGCTTCATTCCGGTCTCACCTCCTTCCATCGCTTCCGCCGCAAATGCAATTCGTTCCCGTAATTTCCAGTTATTTCCATTTCTCTGGCGACAGCATATCATTTTGTTCGTTCCGTGTCAATCGTTAATTCCCTAACAAGACAAATTTCGACAAAACTTTTTCCAGAAAATCCCAATTTTGGCACACGGCTTGACGAACCGGCCGGAATCGGGTATGATTATGGCATTACCATGCCGGAGGAGGGCGAGCGGATGACAGACACGGAGGCCATGCATGAGGCGCTGTCGCTGGCGCGTGAGGCGGCAGACGAGGGCGAGGTGCCCGTCGGCTGCATCGTCACGGACGGCGAGCACATCGTCGGGCGCGGCCGCAACCGCCGCGAGACCGGCAAAAGCGCGCTGGCCCACGCGGAGCTGGAGGCCATTGCCGAGGCCTGCCGCACGCTCGGCGGCTGGCGGCTGTGGCGCTGCACGCTCTATGTCACGCTTGAGCCGTGCCCCATGTGCGCCGGAGCCATCATCAACGCCCGCATCCCCCGCGTCGTGTTCGGCGCGCCGGACCCGAAGGCAGGCTCGTGCGGCAGCGTGACCGACCTGTTCGCCCTGCCGTATAACCACCGCCCCGCCTGCGAGGGCGGCGTTCTGGAGGAGGAATGTGCGCAGCTGCTGCGAGACTTTTTCCGCGCGCTGCGGCTCGCTCCCCCAAAGCCGCGCTGGAAGCCCGCCGTGCTCCCGGCGCAGGGAGGAGATCACGCATGAAAAAACGTTCGTTCCGGATCTACCTGATCCTGACGCTTTTTTGGACGGCAGGGATCTTCCTGCACTCCGCCATGCCGGCCGCGGCCAGCAATGCGGAAAGCGGTGGCGTGCTTGCCGTGGTGCAGATGATTCTGCCGTGGATCACACACGGCGTGCTGCGCAAGGCGGCGCATTTTCTGGAATTTGCCGTGCTCGGCATCCTGCTGACGGGCACGTTCCACGGCGCACGGAATTTTACGCTGGCCAAGCCGATGCTGTTCGCCGTGCTCACGGCCATGACCGACGAGACCATCCAGGCCTTCACGCCGGGGCGCAACTGTGCGCTGAGCGACGTGTGGCTCGATGCCGCCGGAGCGCTGACGGGCGCCGTTCTGCTGTGGCTCATTTTCAAGCTGCGCAAAAAATAAGGCCGTTCTCCGCGTTTTGGCTTGTATTTTCCCGGATATCGGATATAATGGACAGATACGGAAACTAAGGAAAGAAGGGCTTTTCCCATGTGCGATTGCTGCAAAGAAAAAAAAGAAAAGTTTTACATCACCACGCCGATCTATTATCCCTCGGATAAGCTCCACATCGGCCACACCTACTGCACCGTAGCCACGGATGCCATGGCGCGCTACAAGCGCCTGCGCGGCTATGACGTGATGTTCCTGACCGGCACGGACGAGCACGGCCAGAAGATCGAGAACCGCGCCAAGGAGGTCGGCATCACACCGAAGCAGTTCGTCGACCAGATCGTCGAGGGTGAGCGCGGCGTGCTCGATCTGTGGAAGCTGATGAACATCTCCTATGACCGCTTCATCCGCACCACGGACGAATACCACGTCAAGGCCATCCAGCGCATTTTTAAGAAGATGTACGAGAACGGCGATATCTACAAGGGCAAATACACCGGCATGTACTGCACGCCGTGCGAGTCGTTCTGGACGGAGAGCCAGCTGAAGGACGGCAAGTGCCCCGACTGCGGCCGCGAGGTCCAGCCCGCCGAGGAGGAGGCCTATTTCTTCCGTCTCTCGAAATATGCCCAGCCCGTGCGCGATCTGCTGATGAACACGGACTATCTCCAGCCGCGCTCCCGCGTCAACGAGATGGTGCGCAACTTCATTGATCCCGGTCTGGAGGATCTGTGCGTCTCCCGCACGAGCTTCACCTGGGGCATCCCCGTGGACTTCGATCCGGGCCACGTCGTCTATGTGTGGGTCGACGCCCTGTTCAACTACACGACGGCCCTCGGCTTTGAGAACGACGCTCACCATGACTATGACCGCTACTGGCCTGCCGACGTCCACTTTGTCGGCAAGGAGATCGTCCGCTTCCACTCCATCGTCTGGCCCGCCATGCTCATGAGCATGGGCATGCCCCTGCCGAAGAAGGTCTTCGGACACGGCTGGCTGCTGCTGGACGGCGGCAAGATGTCGAAGTCCAAGGGCAACGTCGTCGACCCGTATCTACTGGCCGAGCGTTACAGCACGGACGCGCTGCGCTTTTTCCTGCTGCGCACGTTCCCGTTCGGCTCGGACGGCAACTTCTCCAACGAGCTGCTCATCTCCTGCATCAACACCGACCTCGCCAACGACCTGGGCAACCTCGTCTCGCGCACGACGGCCATGGTGCAGAAGTACTTCGGCGGCAGGCTCCCGGCGGAGCAGCGCGCAGACGACGCGCAGGACGCCGCCCTTGTGGAGCTGGCCGGTTCCCTGCATGAGCGCTATGCCGCGCAGATGGAGCAGTTTGCCTTCCAGAACGCGCTGAGCGAAGTTTTCGCCGTCATTTCCCGCGCCAACAAGTATATCGACGAGACCGCGCCCTGGATCCTCGCCCGCGACGAGAGCAACCTGCCGCGTCTGGCCTGCGTCATGTACAACCTGCTCGAGACCATCCGCATCTGCGGCGGCCTGCTGCAGCCGTTCATGCCGGACACGAGCGCAGAGATCCTGCGCCGCATCGGCGCTTCGGAGAACGCGGACTGGGACAGCCTGTGCAAGTTTGGCCTGCTGCCGCGTGAGGCAGCCGTGACCGTCGGCGCGCCGCTGTTCCCGCGCATCGACGCGCAGAAGGAGCTTGCCGAGCTGGAGGCCCTGCACGTCGCGGCGCAGGCTCCTGCCACCGACCCGCTGCCCGAGCCGCTGCCGCCCGTCAGCTTCGACGATTTCTGCAAGGTCGAGATGACCGTCGTCAAGGTTCTGACGTGCGAGAAGGTCAAAAAGTCCGAAAAGCTCCTGAAGTTTACGCTGGACGACGGCACCGGCACGCCGCGCCAGATTCTCTCCGGCATCGCCAAGTATTATCAGCCCGAGGAGCTGCTCGGCAAGACGCTCGTCGCCGTGACGAACCTGCCCCCGCGCAAGATGATGGGGCAGGAGTCCTGCGGCATGCTGCTGTCCGCCGAGCGCGGCGACAAGCTGAACCTTGTCATGCTCGACGATAAGGTCCCCGCCGGTTCCCGCCTCGTGTAAGATATGGTTATCCGGGCGCGCTGCAGATCGCAGCGCGCCCTTTGCATGCCGGAATACCATATTTGCAGCGGCGCTCATTGAGCGCCATGGGCGACCGCAAATCAAGCGGCACAAATTCAGAGGCGCAGGGCTTCCGGATTTGTCATTGCGAGGAGGCGCAGCCGACGTGGCAATCTCGGGAAGGCACTGCCGTCCCGTACAGGCTGTCGAAGAAACGTACACCCCAATTGCGTCTGTAGCGGCGCTCACTGCGCAGCCGTTGGCGGCTTTGCCGCCTTACGGATGCGGCGTGCCCCTTGC
>NZ_JBBMFF010000051.1:0-2489 GCF_040096185.1 Faecousia intestinalis
CAATCGGTGCATACCATTTTAACGGTGGCCTGTGCGAATCGCCAGTGCCTTCTCGAGATTGCCACGGGCGCAAAGCGCCCTCGCAATGACAAATCTGGGGCCATTTCCATTTTAACGATAGTCTGTTCGGGTCGGCAGCGTACCGCCGGGAGCGGCATGCCGCTCCCCTACAAAATAGAAAAATCCCGCCAGGAGACCCGGCGGGATGCAGACTGTCAAAAAAACCTGCCCAGCCGAAAATTTCGGAGGGAAGAAAAGTGTGAAAGGAAACCGTCAGGGTGTCCTTTCGCGTCAAATAACCCGCCGCAGCGGCAGAATTGCAAAATCATGCTGCAAAATTTGATTTTGCAATTCTGGAAGCAGCTTGGCGAAAAAGTCCAAAGGGACTTTTTTGACAAGCTGAATCCCGCCGGGAGACCCGGCGGGATGAGCTGTGCGATCTTGAATTACTTTGCCAGACCGGCAGCGGCGGCGACTTCAGCGGCGAAATCGTCGGCCTTCTTCTCGATGCCCTCGCCCTTCTCAAAGCGAACGGCGTCGACAAACTTCACGGAGCCGCCCAGCGCCTTGGCAGCGCTGTTCATATACTGCTCGACCGTGACGCTGCCGTCCTTGACGAACGCCTGCTGCAGGAGGCAGTTCTCCTCGAAGAACTTGTTCATCTTGCCGGCGGCGATCTTCTCCTTGACCTGCAGGGGCTTGGAGGCCATCTTCTCGTCGTTGTCCATCTGGGCGACGAGGATCTTCTTCTCTTCTGCGAGCACGTCTTCGCTGACCTGGCTCTTATCCCAGAAGCGCGGGTTCAGAGCGGCGATCTGCATGGCGATATCCTTGCCGATCACGGTCGCGTCGATGCCGCCGGAGACCTCGAGGTTGACGAGGACGCCGATCTTGCCGCCCGCATGGACGTAAGCGACGCTGAAGTTCTCCGGGAAGCGGGCAAAGCGGCGGATCTGGATGTTCTCGCCGATGACCATGACCTTCTCAGGGATCATCTCGCCGACGGTCAGCTCGGAGCCGGGGTACTTGCAGTTCTTCAGGGCCTCGATGTCTGCGGGAGCGTCCGCAGCGACGACCTTGGCGATATCCTTGACGAAATCGACGAACAGCGGGGTCTTGGAAGCGAAGTCGGTCTCGGCATTGACCTCGACGACGACGCCGACGCCGTTCTCGACGGTGGCGTAAGCCATGCCCTCGGCAGCGATGCGGCTGGACTTCTTGGCGGCCTTCGCCAGGCCCTTTTCGCGCAGCCACTCAATGGCCTTGTCCATATCGCCGTCATTCTCGGACAGTGCCTTCTTGCAGTCCATCATGCCGACGTTGGTCATTTCACGCAGTTTCTTGACATCAGCAGCAGTAAATGCCATGGTTATATCCTCCTGTATCTTCTGTTTCGAAAAAACGCCCGCCGCACGCGGCGGGCGTCTGGTTTCCAATGAACCGGATGGGATTATTCGGCAGCAGCCTCGGCAGCCGGAGCGGCCTCGGTGTTGGCCTCGCCCTGACGGCCTTCCTGCACGGCGTTGGCCATGGTGGCGACGATCAGGCGGATGGCGCGGATGGCGTCATCGTTGCCGGGGATAACATAGTCGATCTCGTCCGGGTCGCAGTTCGTATCGACGATGGCGACGATGGGGATGTGCAGCTTGCGGGCCTCGGCGATGGCGTTGCGCTCCTTGCGGGGGTCAACGATGAACAGGGCGCCGGGGAGCTTCTTCATGTTCTTCACGCCGCCGAGATACTTCTCGAGCTTGGCGATCTCGCCCTCGTGCTTGATGACTTCCTTCTTGGGGAGCATGGCGAACGTGCCGTCCTCCTGCATCTTGCGCAGCTGAGCCAGACGGTCGATACGGGTGCGCATGGTCTTGAAGTTCGTCAGCATGCCGCCGAGCCAGCGGGCGTTGACATAATACTGATCGACGCGCTCCGCCTCTTCCTTGATGGCGTCCTGCGCCTGCTTCTTCGTGCCGACAAACAGGATGTTCTCGCCGTTGGCGGCAAGATCACGGACGAAGTTGTAGGCCTCTTCGATCTTCTTGACGGTCTTCTGCAGATCGATGATATAGATGCCGTTGCGCTCCGTGTAGATGTACGGAGCCATCTTGGGGTTCCAGCGTCTGGTCTGATGACCAAAGTGGACGCCTGCTTCGAGCAGACTCTTCATAGATACGACTGCCATTTTGTGTTTCTCCTTTTTGTTTTGACCTCCAGTCCGTTCCTCTTCCCCGTCCACCGCCGAGGCGGCACTGGGACGGAGCATCCCGGGCTGTGTGGGTTCTGAATTTGCGGGCCTTTGCCCACGCCGTACTATTATACAGGAGGAAGTTTCAGTTTTCAAGCGTTTTTTGCGAAAAACTGGTCTGTTTTTTCAGGGAACCTCTGATTAAATCGGCAAGATTGGATGGCGAGAGGTTTTTTGGCAAGGCGAGGTATGGAAAACGCAGGAATACTTTGTGTACCCGCAAGGGGCATGCCGCATCCGTAAGGCG
>NZ_JBBMFF010000052.1:0-1402 GCF_040096185.1 Faecousia intestinalis
TTTCGCAGAGTATGCCACTCAGTGAAAGAAAATTGCAGGATTTTCGGCAAACTTCTGCAAAATCAGCCGATAGTGTGTCACTGCATTTCCAATGCGGTTCAAATCTCCGGCATGGCGAGCTTATTCATATTCGTGCGTTTCATCTCTAAGGTGGAATGCACATAGCGCTCCATGGTGATCGCCGTTGTAGCGTGCCCGAGGACCTCGGACAGAGATTTCAGCTCGAAGCCGGACTCGATGGCCCGCGTGGCGAAGGTATGCCGAAGCGTGTGGGCATGAACGCCCTCGAGGCCGCAGGCGGCAGTATAGCGCTTGAGCCGGTATTGCAGCGTCCGCGGCTCCATATAGGCCGGGCCTCCGGTCAGGACATAGGCCTCGGGGTCTGTAGGCTGCATATGCCTGCACAGCGCCGCGATCTGCGCCGGAAGCGGGATCGTCCGGTGCGAGGAATCGCTCTTGGGCGCGCCAATCACGATCCGCGTGCCTTCTCCGGTCCCGCCGAGCCGCTGCATCGTAGCCGCAATGCGGATGGTCTGCTCACGAAGGTCGATGCAGCTCCAGCGCAGCGCGCAGAGCTCGCCGATGCGCAGGCCGGTATACAGCGCCAGGAGCAGGCCGAATTTGCAGCTGTCCGTGGGGTGCAGCAGATATGCAACGAGCCTTTTCTGCTCCTCAATGGTCAGCACGCGCATCTCCCGGCGCTTGCCCTTCGGATAACGGATCTGGACCGCCAGAGCGCCAGCCGGCCGCCTTGCCTCCGTATCCTTCAGAACACTGTGCAGGACCGACAGGATGTCATGCACGGTCTTGACAGACAGCCCGTCCGTTTCAAGCAGTTCCCGCGTGAAGGCATCGACCGACGCGGTGCAGATGCCGCCCAATCTGCGGCTGCCCAGCCGCGGCTTGATATGCCGCTCCAGGATCGCCCGGTATTTGATGTAGCTTGATTCCCGAATTTCGTCTCGCTTCCGCAGGAGCCAGGCATCGCACAGCGCAGAAAAGCAGGGTTGCTCCGTATTGGCGCATCTTACCCGGAGCCGCACGTTCGGCTTGCATTTCGGGCCGGGACTGCTCCCGAGGGACGGCCGTTCCTTCTTCTGCTTGCGGATCCATTCGCAGTTGATCATGTTGCTTCCTCCGATCAAAGATTCGTTTTCCCTTGCGGGTACTTCTATTTTAACGGATCCGAAAGTCGATTCCCTGTGCCCGACCCGACTCCGTCTCCGGCAGCGGAGTATGGCGCTGCACAAGGAATGGCTTGTTATAAGTCTAAAATCAGTTCGCTTTTTGGTGAAAATTGCCAAAAAGAGTGGCTTTGTATTGATTTATTGAGTTCATCGTTTTATAATATTTGCGTTAAAAAACTTGGCAGCATTCTCGTAGAGTGGCATACTCTGCGAAA
>NZ_JBBMFF010000053.1:0-8451 GCF_040096185.1 Faecousia intestinalis
GCGTGCCCTGCGGCTCAAACGTCGTCTCGGTCATGCCGTTGACGATGCCGGAAGCGGCCAGCTCCAGAACGACATCATGGAACCAGTCTTCCTCGGTGACGTCCGTGAACTTGTTCTCAAAGGGAACGTTTGTGATCTTCCACTCGGAGGTGATAACGGGATCGATGGTGCCCTGCTCCGTGATGTAGTCAGCCAGCAGGTTGCGGGCCTGGCCCTTGTCCTCGCCCTGAATCATGTCGTACTGGGTGGAGTAGATGACGCGGCTCTCGTCGTTCGGGACGAAGTTGCAGCCGTGCTCGTTGATGTACTGGATGAAGTTGCCGCCGCCGTTGAAGCGGTAGTTGTTGATGACGACGGTGAAGGTATCGGTGTCCTGCACGGCCTTGCCGTTGTAGGTCATGTTCTCGATGCGGTGGCCGGAGGGAGCCGCAGCGTTGATCTCATAGGAGAAGCCCTCGCCGGAGATAACGTCGTAGTACGTCAGGCCGCCCTGGATACTGAAGGTGCCGTCCTCGTTGGCCCTAACCTTGGAGGCGGAGTACTCGAGCCAGGTGCGGACTTCCTTGCCGCTCATGGTGATCTGGTAGAACCAGTTCTCATAGCGGTACAGGCGGAACATGTCGCCGAGCTTGATGTCACCCTTCGGGATGAGGTTCTCGGCATTGCCGGAGGTCAGCGGAGCGGTGATGGACAGCTGAGCGGGCTTATCGTCGGTCTTGTCGTCGGGGGTGTTCTTGCCGGTGCGGTCATAAGCGCCCCAGATCTGGACCTTGTTCACGAGGTCGACGAAGGCGGACGGCGCAGTGCCGAGGCCAGAGGCGGTGAAGTTGTCGCTTGCGGTGCCGATGGGCTTGAGCATGTACTCGTTCCACGTTGCATCCTCATAGGGCTGCAGAGCGGCGGTCAGATCGGCGTCCGGCTCATAGAGCGGCTTCGTGGTGCGGCCCTCGCGGACGGTCATGGGAGCATTGGCGGCTTCGACCGTGTAGGTCTTCGTGGCTTTGTTGTAGGTGAACAGCGCGCGGCCGACAACACCAGCCTTCGTGCCCGGGGAGATGACGGGGATCTCCTTGCCGTCGGTGTTGGCAATCTTCGTCACGCCGTTGCGATGCTCGTGGCCGGAGAACACAAGGTCGATGGAGTTCGTGGTGGAGACAAGCTCACGGATGAAGTCGGACTTCTCGGGGTCGCCGTCGATGCCGCTGTGGCTGACGAGGACAATGAGGTCGGCCTTGGCCTTCATCTCGGCTTCGTAGTGCTTGTAGGTCTCCACAACGCCTGCGAAGTAGATGCCCTTCCAGTTCTCGGGGACATCCCAGTTCGCGATGTTGGGGTTGCCGATGCCCATGACAGCGACCTTGACGCCGTCATATTCCTTGATGACATAGGGAGCGTAGCCGTTCCAGGTCTTCCAGTCGCGGGTCTTGTCGTTGTTCGTGTTGGCGTCGAGGTAGTTCGCCATGGAAACACCGACCTTGGACTCGGTCTCGGTGGACTCAGAGGTGAGATAGTTCAGCTGGCGCTGGAGAATATCCATGCCGTAGTTGAACTCGTGGTTGCCGACGACCCACATATCATAGTCCATCATACGCATGACCTTCATGGCGGGATCGTCCACGTCCTTCTTCATGAAGGCGTAGTAGTACGTCAGCGGCGTGCCCTGGATGGTGTCGCCGGAGTCGCTGAGGAATACGTTCTTGTATTCCGCACGCTGCTCCTTGACATAGGTGGCGACGCGGGTCATGCCCTGATAATGGGTGCCGGACAGGCTTGCATCCTGCGTGTAGTCCGTTGCAAACTGCTGACCATGGACGTCGGAGGTGTCGAGGAAGAGGATCTGAACCTCATTCTCATCAGCCGCGAAAACGGCCGGCACCAGCGCCGTGACAAGGCACAGCACAAGCAGCAGAGACACGATGCGAGAAAGTGCTTTCTTCATGGAAATACTCTCCTTTTCGTTTTTACACCGGAATACCGGTGCATCTGAGAATACTATACTCCATGCGGGGGGAAATGTCCATAGGGGCCGGAAAAATCAGCAAATTGCCAAAAAACGGCCGGGAATGAATGGAAATAATGTAAGATGAAATTCATGCATGGAGTATTGTCCGCTCCGCAGAGACGGATGAACGGAATATGACATGAGATGAAATAAAAAGCTCTGCCGCAGGGGATGCCCGCGGCAGAGCTCTTCAAAACGGAATTATTCGGCGGAGATCAGATAGTAATAAACGGGCTGGCCGCCGTCGATGAGCGTGACCTCACACTCCGGGCAGACCTCACGGAACAGGGCAGCCGTCTCCTCGGCCTGACCGGCGGGCAGATCGGCGCCCGCATAGACCGTGACGAACTCGTGACCCTCCTCATGGATCTTTTCGGCCATGCTGCGGAGCAGGCCCTTCAGGTCGGCGCTGCTGCCGAACAGAGAGCTGCCCCACAGGGCGAGGTACTCGCCTGCGTGGATGTTATGCCCGTCGATATCGGAGTCACGCGCGGCGTAGGTGATCTGCATCGTGGTCACACCGGCCATGGCGTCCGTCATGGCGGAGAGATTGTCCTCCTCCGAGGCGTCCGGATCAAAGACCAGCATGGCGGAGACGCCCTGCGGCACGGTCTTCGAGGGAACGACGACGACTTTTTTCTCCGTCAGATCCACCGTCTGCTCGGCCGCCATGATGATGTTCTTGTTGTTCGGGAAGACGAACACGACCTCGGCGGGTGTGGCGTTGATCTTCTCGAGAATATCCTGCGTCGAGGGGTTCATGGTCTGACCGCCCTCGATGATCTGGTCGGCGCCCAGTTCCCGGAACACGCCTGCAAGCCCCTTGCCTGCGCACACGGCGACCATGCCGAAGTGCTTTTCCGGCGCGGCGACGGTCTCTTTGGCCTCGAGCTCCTGCTCGATCTTCTCGAGATCGTCCGTGCTGCGGGCGGCGCGGCCTGCGGCAAGATCGTCATGCTGCATCTGCATGTTCTCGATCTTGGCAAGCTCGAGCGTGCCGTATTTCTGCGACTCTGTCAGGGCTTCGCCGGGGATGTTCGTGTGGACGTGGACCTTGAAGGATTCGTCGTCCTCGCCGATGACGATGCTGTCGCCGATGGTGTCAAGATAGGCGCGCAGCGGGGAAAGGTCGATGTCCTCGTGCGCCTTGCGCATGATATACACCGTGTCGAAGGCAAAGGTGATCTCGCCGGTGTCGAACTCCGTGAAATCGGCCTGCTCGCGGACCTCCTGCGGCTGGCTATCGGCCTCGGGCGCTTCAATTTCCACGCCGCGGTGGACGGAAAGCATGGCCTCGAGCACATACAGCCAGCCCTTGCCGCCTGCGTCCACGACGCCCGCCTTCTGCAGGACGGGATTCTGGTTCACGGTCTGCGCCAGCGCCTCCGCGGCGGAGCGGACCGTCGCCTCGAGAACGGCCTCGCAGTCCGCGCCGCTGTCGGCCGTTTCCATGGCCGTGTCGGCGGAGACGCGGGCCACGGTCAGGATCGTGCCCTCCGTGGGCTTCATCACGGCCTTGTAGGCCGCTTCGACGCCGCCGCGCAGGGCCATCGCCAGCTGCTCGCCCGTGCAGGCCTCTACGCCCTTCAGGGCCTTGGAGAAGCCGCGGAACAGCAGCGAGAGGATGACGCCGGAGTTGCCGCGCGCGCCGCGCAGCATGGCCGAAGCCGTGATATCGGCGGCCTTTGTCAGCGTGACGCTGCCCGCCTTGCGCAGATCGGCTGCCGCTGCGTTCAGCGTCATGCTCATGTTCGTGCCGGTGTCGCCGTCGGGGACGGGGAAGACGTTCAGCTCGTTGATCTGCTGTTTGTGGATCTCGATGGAGGCAGCGGCGCTGAGGATCATTTTCTGAAAGGCCGCTCCGTCAATGGTTTGCCTCACTGTAAGTTACACCTCCGTATTGCCGTTAATCGGTCATCATGGAGTCCACCAGGATGTTGACCTCGCGGATCTCGGTTTCGGTCTGCTGGGAGACGACATAGCGGACCTCGTTCAGGATCGAGCTGCCCAGCGCGGGGATGTTCACGCCCTGATCGACGATGATGTGCAGATCGACCGAAATGGTGCCGTCTTCCTTCGTGCGCACGAGCACGCCCTTGGCGAGCGACTCGCGGCGGAGCAGATGGACGAGGCCGTCCTTCATGCTGCGGATGGCCATGCCCTTGACGCCGAAGCAGTTCGTTGCGGCGCTTCCGGCAATATAGGTATAAACGTTGTTGCTGACGGCGATCTCGCCGAGCTCGTTTTGCCTGCGGATCATGCGGAAAACCTCCTTATTGATTGAAAAAAATGGGATGCGGCGGGGCTGCCCGCCGCGGGGATCACAGCATGCTCTCTTCCCAGCAGGCGGGCGGCGTCAGGCCGAGCAGCGTGGCGACGGTCGGGGCGACGTTGGCCAGACCGAACTTGCCCTCCTTGAGCGTATGCTCCACGCCCGGATCATAGACGATGAAGGGGACGGGGTTCAGGCTGTGGGCCGTGCGGATGGACGTCTTGCCCTTCTTCGTTTCGAGCATCTGGTCGGCGTTGCCGTGGTCTGCCGTGACGAGCACGACGTAACCCAGACGCTTGCCTGCCTCGATGATGCGGCCGACGCCCTCGTCGACGTACTCCATGGCCTTCACGACGGCCTCAATGTTGCCGGTGTGGCCGACCATGTCGCCGTTCGGGAAGTTGCAGCGAAGGAAATCATATTTGCCGGACTCCATGGCCTTGACCATGCAGTCGGTGATCTCCTTCGACTTCATGGCCGGAGCCTGATCGAAGGGGATGACGTCGGAGGGGATCTCCTCATAGGTCTCAAGCTCCTCGCTGACCTTGCCGGAGCGGTTGCCGTTCCAGAAGTAGGTGACATGGCCGTACTTCTGCGTCTCGGACACGGCGTATTCACGCAGGTTGTGGGCGCACAGCAGCTCAGTGAGCGTGTTTTTGATGACGGGCGGCTGGACGAGGTAATGCGTCGGGATCTTCAGGTCACCGTCGTACTCCAGCATACCGGCGAAGTCAACGCCGGTGTAATCGCCGCGGTCGAACTTGTCGAAATCCTTGCAGTCGAACGCGAGGGAGATCTCCTGCGCGCGGTCGCCGCGGAAGTTATACAGCACGACGCTGTCGCCGTTGGCGATGGTCGCTACGGGCTGGCCATTGCGCTCCACAACAAAGGCGGGCAGGTCCTGATCGATGCAGTTCGTCTCGGCGCGGTAGGTTTCGATGGCCTCCTTCGCGGACGGGAAGCGGCGGGCAAGACCCTGCACATGGGTGCGCCAGCCGGCCTCGACCATCGGCCAGTTGGCCTCGTAGCGGTCCATGGTGATCTGCATTCTGCCGCCGCCGGAGGCGATGGCATAGTCGCAGCCCTCGGTGTTCAGCTCGCGGAGCAGGTCCTCGAGCTGCGCGACATACTCAAGCGCGGACGTGGCAGGCACGTCGCGGCCGTCGAGCAGGATGTGGCAGTAGGCGCGCTTGACACCCTCGGCATGCGCATGGCGCAGCAGGGCGAAGAGATGATGGATGTTCGAATGGACGTTGCCGTCGGACAGCAGGCCGAGGAAATGGAAGGCCTTGCCGTTCTCGTTGCAGTTCGCGACGAGGCCCTTCCACGTCTCGGACTGGAACAGCGCGCCCGTCTCGATGGACTCGCCGACGAGCTTGGCGCCCTGCGAGTAGATCTGGCCGCAGCCGAGGGCATTGTGACCGACCTCGGAGTTGCCCATGTCGTCATCGGTGGGCAGGCCGACGGCCGTGCCGTGTGCCTTGAGCCAGTTGTGCGGGCAGGTGGCGAAGAGACGGTCGAGATTCGGGGTATTTGCAAGCTTTACTGCGTCGCCGGGGCCGCCGTCGCCCTTGCCGACGCCGTCCATGATGACCAGGACAACAGGTTTCTTTGTCATAATATGCATCCTCCAATCACAAGAGATATCTGTGCTTTGATTGATTCATGCTATTGTACTACATTTTCCCGTTTCGTACAATCTTTATTTTCGAGATTCTGTATCCCCTACAAAATAACCGGGGCGAAAATGGGGGAAACTGTGCGAAATTCGGTGCTTTGGGGCGGAAAATGCTCAGTTCAGCGTGTCGGCGTTCCCGGCAAGCAGGCTCTCGATCGCCTGCGCGAGCGGTGAGGGCAGCGGGCGGTCCTGCGAGATGAGCTGCGCCGCGGCCTCCTGCGCCTGCCGCAGCACGGCGAGGTCCGTGGCAAGGTCGCCGACGCGGAACACCGGCAGGCCGTGCTGGCGGCTGCCGAAAAAGTCGCCGGGGCCGCGCTGCTGCAGGTCGGCCTCTGCGATGCGGAAGCCGTCGTTCGTGCCGCAGAGCGTGCGCAGGCGCTGGCGGGTCTCGGTGTTTTTATTGTCCGAAACGAGCACGCACCAGGCCTTCGCGCTGCCGCGCCCGACGCGCCCACGCAGCTGGTGCAGCTGTGACAGACCGAAACGGTCGGCATTCTCAATGACCATGAGCGTGGCATTCGGCACGTCGACACCGACCTCGATGACGGTCGTGGCGACGAGGATATCGGCCTCTCCCGCGGCGAACGAGGCCATGACGGCTTCTTTTTCCGCGCCCTTCATTTTGCCGTGCAGCAGGGCGACGCGCAGATTCGGGAACACATAGTCCTGCAGCGTCTGCGCCCACTGCTCCGCGGCCTTGAGCGTCTCGCCGCCGTCTCCGCCGTCGTCCTCGACGGCCGGGCAGACGATGAAGCTCTGGTGGCCCTCGGCTGCCTGCTTGCGCACGAAGGCATTCAGCCGCGCGCGGTAGCGCTCGTCGACCAGGAACGTCTCGACCGGCTCGCGGCCGGGCGGCAGCTCGTCGACGACGGAAACGTCGAGATCGCCGTAGACGATCAGAGCCAGCGTGCGCGGGATGGGCGTAGCGGACAGCAGCAGCAGGTGCGGCTGCGTGCCCTTGGCGCACAGGGCGGCGCGCTGGGCCACGCCGAAGCGGTGCTGCTCATCTGCGATGACCATGCCGAGGCGGGCAAAGCGGGTCTGCTCCGTGAGCAGGGCGTGTGTGCCGATGACGACGTCCGCGAGGCCGAGCTCCGCCGCCTCGCGCGCGCTGCGCTTCTGCGCAGCGCCCATCTGCCCCGTCAGGAGCACCGTGCGGATGCCGAGACCCTCAAACAGCGGGGCGAGGCGGTCAAAATGCTGCCGGGCCAGGATCTCCGTCGGGGCCAGCAGCGCGGTCTGCACGCCGTTTTTTGCAGCGAGACAGGCAGCCGCGGCGGCGACCATCGTCTTGCCGCTGCCAACATCGCCCTGCACAAGGCGGCTCATGGGGCGGCCTGTGCGCACGTCGGCGCAGATGTCGTCCACGGCACGCTGCTGTGCGCCCGTCAGGCGGAAGGGGAGGGCGGCAAAGAACGGCGTAAGCTCCGTCTGCCATGCCGGGCAGGAGTGAGCCGTGCGGCGGCTGCGCACGATGGCAAGCGCGGCGGAAAAGAGAAAGAATTCCTCAAAAACGAGCCTGCGCTGCGCCCGGCCCAGCGCGGCGGCCGACGTGGGGCAGTGGATCTCGCGGCAGGCCTCCGCCGCGCCGCACAGACCGTAGCGGCGCAGCAGCTCCGGCGGCAGCGTCTCGGGCAGGAGCCCGGCGCAGCGGGAGACGGCCTGCGCCTGCGCGCGCAGCACCATGGAGTTCGTCAGCCCGGCTGTCAGCGGATAGACGGGCAGAATGCGCCGCGTGACGCGGGCCGGGCCGTCGCACGGCTCGAACAGCGGGTTCGTCATGCCGTAGGCGGCAAAATCGCCGGTCAGCACGCCGTAAAAGCAGTAGCGCTCGCCGACGCGCAGCGCTCCGGCGGAGTGCGCGGCGTTGAAAAACGTCAGGTTCAGGCGGCCCGTGTCGTCGGCCACGGTGAATTTCGTGACCTCGAGCATGCGGCTGCCGGGCTTGGGGATGCGGTTCGTGCGCGGCGTGGTAACAACGGCCGCTTCAAAGCAGGCGGGCGTGCCGGCCTCGAGCGAGGCGACGGAAACAAGGCGCGTCCGGTCCTCATAGGTGCGCGGATACAGCCGCAGCAGCTCGCCGACAGTGCGGACGTTCAGCCGGGCGAACAGCGCAGCGCGCTGCGGGCCGATGCCGGGCAGGGACGTGAGCGGGGCGTCGAGGGTAACGGGCTTTTCCATAACCGGACCTCCTGAAGTAGAGTTGAGAGTGGAGAAAGGAAAGCGGAGAGCACAGGGCCGCCAGTGTTGTCAGTGCGAGTTCGTATGGGCCATCGCTGAAACGGTATGCACCAATTGCGTCTGTAGCGGCGCTCATTGAGCGCCTTGCAGGCTGACAATACTTGAGGTATGTATTTTATGGCGTGAGGCCCCCAAGTTTGTCATTGCGAGGAGCGAAGCGACGTGGCAATCTCGGGAAGGCAGTTACGATTTCGCCGATGGCTTTCCCACGATTCGGTCGGGTCCTGCGAGATTGCCACGGCCCCGTTGGGGCCTCGC
>NZ_JBBMFF010000054.1:0-3239 GCF_040096185.1 Faecousia intestinalis
GACTTCAAGCGGCTTTTCATACTTTCTATCGGATTGCGATCATGCTGCAATGAAAACTCTTCGTTCAGAATTTCCAACCAGCTTTCAAGCGCTTTCAGCGCACAGCGGTATTGCAGCATGACTTCCTGATACCTGCGGTTTTCGCTTAAAAGGCGCTGGCATTGCAGATCATCCAAGCCTTTATCTGTCGCAACCGTCAAACCAAATAGATTTTCACTCATAGCTTCTCCATTCCGCAGGGATAGGCGCTCTGCGCTGTCTGCCGCTCTTGTGTTACGACCTGATAAAAGCTGTATCCGCCGGAGAGATGAGCACAGGTAAAACCGTACTGCGTCAAAAGCCGACAGGCCAGATAACTGCGAAGCCCTGTCTGGCAATTCACATAAACAGGCTTGCCCCGGTCTAACTCGTCCAAATGCTCCCGCAGATCGTCCAGTGGAATATTGCGGAATCCATTCAAGTGCCCACGCCTATATTCGCCCTCTGTACGTACATCCAGCAGCGTCGCACTGCCATCGCGAGGCAAGTCCTCAACATCATTCCAATGGAACTGCCGTACCTTCCCGCTCTCCAAATCCTCGATCATAAAACCGGCCATATTGACCGGGTCTTTGGCAGAGGAATAGGGCGGCGCATAGGAAAGGTCAAGCTCCGTCAGTTCCAAAGCTGTCATTTTTGCGCGAATGGCCGTTGCCAGTACATCAATGCGCTTGTCCACGCCCTCGCCGCCAACGATCTGCGCACCCAGCAGCCGCAGGCTTTCTTTTTCATACAGCACCTTCATTGCCATAGACTGTGCGCCGGGATAATAGGTAGCGTGGGATGCCGGGAAAAGTACGACTCTGTCGTAAGCAATCCCTGCTGCCTGCGCCGCCTTTTCATTGATCCCCGTAGAGGCCGCGGTCAAGCTAAACAATTTCAGAACAGACGAACCCTGAGAGCCGTGAAAGTGGCCGTTTCCGCCGCAGATATTGTCAGCGGCAATGCGTCCCTGCTTGTTGGCAGGTCCCGCCAGCGAGATCAACGCTTTCTGCCCAGTCACGAAATGGGTGACCTCTACGGCATCGCCCACAGCATAGATGTCCGGCACGGAGGTTTCCATCCGCTCGTTGACAGCGATGCTGCCACGAATACCAAGTTTGAGTCCGGCTTCTTTTGCCAAATGCGTATCCGGGGTAACACCGATGGCCAGCAGCACCATATCCGAATGCAGTGGCTCACTTTCTTCCAACAGTGTCAGCACGGAATCTCCGTCCTGTCGGAATCCGGTGACGGTTTCACCCAACCGCAGAACTACGCCGTGTCTGCGCATTTCCGCATGGACAAAGCTCGCCATATCTGCATCCAGCGGCGCTAATAGCTGCTTCGGACGCTGAACGATGGTAACCGAAACGCCCATCTCCACAAGGTTTTCCGCCATTTCCAGACCGATAAAGCCGCCGCCAGCCAAAACAGCGGTTTTCGGCTTCTGATCCTCTACAAAGCGCCTAATGCGGAGGGTATCCTCCACGGTGCGCAGCGTGAAAACACGCTCGCTGCTGACGCCGGAAAGCGCGGGAACCGTCGGCTTTGCGCCGGGGGCAAGAAGCAGCTTGTCATAGGTTTCCGTATAGATCTTCCCGCTGTCCAGTGCGCGGACGGTGACGGTTTTCTCTGCGGGATTGATCGCAGTTACTTCCTGCCGTACCCGCACATCAATGCGAAAGCGGTCCCAGAAGCTCTCCGGAGTTTGGAGTGTCAGTTCTTCTTGCTCTTTGATCACACCACCCACATAATACGGCAGACCGCAGTTGGCGTAGGATACGTAGCCGCTGCGCTCGATCATGATGATCTGCGCGTGTTCATCCAAACGGCGGATGCGGGCAGCAGCAGAAGCACCGCCCGCCACGCCGCCTACAATTACGACCTTCATTTCACGCCCTCCACCATTGCGGCGATCTCCGACTTAGGCCGATAGCCCACCGATTTGGCGACGGCTTTCCCGTCCTTGAACACAACCAGCATCGGGATACTGGACACCTGAAAACGCATCGCCAGCTCCATTTGCTCGTCCACATTGACCTTGCCCACCTTGAGCGTACCGCTTTTTTCTTCGGCAAGCTCATGCAGTACAGGAGAGAGCATTTTGCACGGTCCGCACCAGTCCGCGTAGAAGTCCAGCAGGACGGGATTGTCGGAACGCAGTACCTCGTTTTCAAAATTCGCAGCAGTAATTTTCAGTTCAGCCATGAGAAAGGCTCCTTTCTGTTATCTTTGTTTATTCTTTGTTTTTCAGTTTGCAAATGCCCTGCGTCATGGTTCCCATCGGGCAAAACGCACACCATGTGCGGGGCTTGTAGAGCACCATAACGATCAGACCCAGCAGCAGAGAGGTCAGCATGAGGCTATAAAAGCCGAAGCTGAACTGTGCCACCCAATCGGCGACCGTACCGGCTGTGTAAGTCCAGCCCCAAGGCACACGGAATGTCCAGAACAGCTTAATGGCCTCCCGCAGGGACGAAGTACCGGCAGCGACCAGATAGGTCTGGAACACCATGTTGCCGAACATCGTCAGGAAAAAGATCAAAAAGCCATAACGGAACCACTTGGAGGACATCCAGCGGGGCGTCGGCTTGCAGCGGGAGCATTTAAGGTCTGTCCCCAGCTTGCTGAACAGTTGACCCCGTCCGCAGAGGTGGTTGCAGAAGAATTTGTTTCCGCCGAAGATGGCTAAAAGCAGCGGCAGAAGAAAATCAATCATGCCCAGCCACGCGAACAGGATATTGAAAAAGCCCAGTGCAAAATAGATGATGGCATATACCCACAGGTAATCGTACCAATGCTTTGCTTTCATGCGTCAGCCCTCGCTTTCACCTCAATACAGCCGACGGGACAGAGCTTTGCGCACTTGCCGCAGCCTACGCATCGTTCTGCCTCCACGGCGGCATAGCAGCCACGGCGCACCTTGACGGCCCCTATGGGGCAGGCATTTTCACACACGCCGCAGGCGACGCACCATGTCTTATCTATGGCGGCCAGTTTCTTTGACAGCATAGCGTTCCTCCCTTAATCCTGCAAGGATTTGTAATAGAGCATACAGTGGCAGAACCCCTCGAAGAGCGGATCTGCAATTTGATCCTTAAACTCCTGGCACATACATTTGGTTGCCTCTGTGCGCTCCCTGCGGCAGGGACAGTATCCGCCGGTGCGCTTGAGTCCTTCCCGGATGGTATTGACAATCTCCTGATCGGGATTGAGCT
>NZ_JBBMFF010000055.1:0-3430 GCF_040096185.1 Faecousia intestinalis
ATTGCCACGTCGCTTCGCTCCTCGCAATGACACGTCAGGAGAGCGCGCGGTGCACCAGTGCACTTGCGCGGTTGAATTGCCCTCCGCGAGGTGCTCAGGGAACGCCGCTGCATTTCCCATCGGGGCCATTTCGCGTTTTCTGCGCAAAAAAATACCGGAAGCACAGGCTTCCGGTAATTTCAGCTTGTCAAAAAAGTCCCTTTGGGCTTTTTCGCCAAGCTGCTTTCAGAATTGCAAAATCAATTTCTGTAGTATGATTTTGCAATTCTGCCGCTGCGGCGGGTTATGGAACGCGAAAGGAAACCCTGACGGTTTCCTTTCACACTTTCCTTCCCTCCGAAACTTTCGGCTAGGCAGGTTTCTTTAACAGTCTGAAACTACCGGAAGCACAGGCTTCCGGTAGTTTTTCAATCACAATCAATCACAATCAATTATTTACTTCGCGAAGACCTTCTTCAGGCGGGCGAAGCGGGGCAGGCCGTCCTCATAGCCCAGAGCCGTCTGGCCCTCGAGCAGCGGCGTGCAGTAATCGATGAAGGCGTCGGTAACATAGGCGTTGTCGCTGGTGATCCACTCGAGCGGGATCTTCTTCTCGGCGTTGGCAACACGGCGCAGGTCGAACAGCTCATAGGAGACGCTGTAGCCGCCGTCGCGCTTGCAGACCATGCCGACCATCTTGCCGGTCTCGCCGCGGAGCGCAGACTCGACGGCGACCTTGCCGCACTGGAAGGCTTCCTCGATATCCGTCGCGGAGGCGCAGTGGGCGGCGCAGCGCTGCAGCAGGGACAGCTCGATGCCGCGGACTTTCGCGCCGGTGGCAGCGGAGACGATGCCGGCCAGACGATGGGCCAGGCCGCCCAGCTGGGCATGGCCGAAGCCGTCGGTCGAGGAGGTCTTGGCCTCGGAGACGAACGCGCCGTCGGAGTAGTGAATGCCCTCGGAGACAGCGACAAGGCACTGGCCCTGGCCCTCATAGACGCGGATGACGTCATCGAGGAAGTCGGCCATGTCAAAATCGACCTCGGGGAGATAGATGAGGTCCGGGCCGTCGCCCTTGGCGGCGGGCAGGACGGTGGCGGCGGTCAGCCAGCCTGCATGGCGGCCCATGCACTCGATGATCGTGATCATGCCCTTGTTGTAAACGCGGCAGTCACGGGCAACTTCCATAACAGAGGTCGCGATATACTTGGCGGCAGAGGCAAAGCCCGGGCAGTGATCCGTGCCGATGAGGTCGTTGTCGATGGTCTTCGGCACGCCGATGACGCGGCACTCATAGCCGACCTTGGCCATATAACGGCTGATCTTGGCGCAGGTGTCCATGGAGTCGTTGCCGCCGATGTAGAAGAAGTAGCGGACGTTGTACTTTTCAAAGATCTCAAGGATGCGCTTATAGTCCTTGTCGTTGTCGGACGGATCGGCGATCTTGTAGCGGCAGGAGCCGAGGGCGGAGGACGGCGTGTAGAGCAGGCGCTCAAGCTCTGCGGGATCCTCTTCGTCCATAATCATGAGCCGATCTTCCAGAACGCCGACGATGCCGTGCTCGGCACCATAGACCTTGGTGATGTTCTCATCCTCGAGGGCGGTTTTGATCACGCCGTAGGCACTGGCGTTGATCACGGAAGAGGGACCGCCGGACTGACCGACGATCGCTGCACCGATCAGGGGTTTCTTCGTGGGCATGGGATAACCTCCAAATCAAGATATGATGAAGTCTGTGTGAAAGATTTTTCACCGATTGCTATTATACCATACGAAGCTAGGCTTTGCAAGGAATTCATCACGGCAGTGTGACAATTTTCGCGAATTTTGATGCAATTTTTGCAGCTTGTGCTGAAGTCCCCCAAAGGCAGGTTGACAGTCCCGTGCCTTATGCGTATAATAAAAGCGAATCACTGCGGGCAGAGAACCGCAGAATTGAAGGAGGATCATCCATTATGGCAGGATTTTGCACACGCTGCGGCCGCCCTCTGCCGGAGAGCGGCATCTGCCCCTGCACGCAGCAGCCCCAGCAGCCGCAGTATCAGCAGCCCCAGCACCAACAGCCGCAGCAGCCGCAGGCTCCAAAGGAGCCGAGCGCCTTCGGCCTTGCGATCAAGGGGCTTCCCCAGCTGTGGCTGAGCTACTGCAAGGACCCCATCGGCACGACGCGCAAAGCCGTGGAAAAGCACGACTTCCTCAGCGGCATCCTGATGGCCGCCGTGACGTACATCGCCGTGTTCTTTGCCACGCTCGTCTATGCGCTGCGCCTGGACTCCCATTTTCCGGCCGTTGCATGGCTCGGCGCGAGTCTGCTCATGCCCGTCGCCGGCTTCGGTCTCACGCTGCTGGCCACGCTCGTTCTGACGAAGGTGACGAAGGTCCCGTCCGATTTTAAGGGAATGCTCGCCTCCTCCGGCCTCGGCATGACGTTCCCCGCCACGCTGGCCGCCGGCTCCATCGTACTGCTGCTCGTGTACCCCGGCCTCATCTCCCTGCTCGGTGTCGCGTCGTTTGCCGTGTGGGCCGTCGTCACCGTCGGCACACTGCTGCAGGTCTACGGGGTAAAGCTGAACCTCGTAACTATCCTGCTGTGCGTTGCGTTCTGCATCGCCGGCTACTATGCTGTGAGCGGCCTGCGCGACTGGTTCCTGCACGCCTGCTATTCCTACGACATCAACGACGTTCTGTCCGGTCTCGGCGATCTGTTCGGCTGACCCAAAAGGTCCGTCAGGCCCTGCAGGGCTTCTGATCAGAGCTTCCCTAAAAAATGCGCTGCTTCGGCGGCGCATTTTTTATTCGATTTGACGTACCGTCTTCGTCAAGTTTGCTACAGAGCTATTGCAATTTAGAGCGTATTTTGCATTCCTTTTTCATGTAGCATTGGTTAATTTTGTGGAAAACGTCCATGATTTTGTTAAATATTGCGGAGAAAGCTGGTTGGTTTGCACAGAGTTTTCTATGCAATCTGCGCATTGACAGGACAGGCTGCCCATCATATAATACGCTTGCAGGAAATAAGTGGTGGAGTCTGTCATAAAGTGTTATGCACTTTATTTATTCCTGCCATGCGCGACACGGCCGAACGGAAGTGGGCATCCGGGACGTTGTGGGAACGCAGCACGCAAAGGGCAGAACTTCCATGCGGAGCTCTGCCCTTTGTTTATCTCACCCGAGATCGTCGGGAGCCGCCTCAACAACGGGGCGGCTTCCGTATTTTTAGGGGCGCTCGGAGAGCGCCATGGAGGCTTGCAGCATGCGCTGCATTGCTTCTGGCGCAAGGCCCCCAGATTTGTCATTGCGAGGAGGCCGGAGGCCGACGTGGCAATCTCGCGGCACATGCCGAATAATAGGAAAACCATCGGCGAAATCGCAGCTGCCTTCCCGAGATTGCACCCCAAGGGCACTTCCTCGCGCTTCGCGCTCAGGGCGCCACGGCCCCTTCGGGGCCTCG
>NZ_JBBMFF010000056.1:0-2778 GCF_040096185.1 Faecousia intestinalis
GGTGCAGGGCCGGGAGCGGCATGCCGCTCCCCTACAGTGGCATATGCGGTCGGCGTGGTGCCACAAAAAAATGAACGAAGGCCATTTCTGGCCTTCGCTTTTTTTACAGATTCGCCTTGATCTCGTTGCACAGCAGGTCCCCTGCGACGACGCGGTCCTCGGCCGCGAAGCCGTCGACAAAGTTCGCGCTGTAGAGCAGCTGGGCACTGGGCGGGAATTCGTCGTCGCCCGCCCACAGGAGCATGCGCAGGCGGTAGTTCCCCAGCAGGGTGAACTCGAAGCCTGCGTCGCCAGCCTGCAGGGGCAGGCCGCCCATGGCGGTGCAGGCGGCGCGGAAGGCCTCCAGCCGCGTGCCGAAGCTGAACGCGGCGCGCTTCAGCACGCGGCCCGTGAACGGCTGGATATACAGCTCGCCCCACGGCATCTCGCGGAAGGTCAGGAAATCGCGTGATCCGGCGGTCTGCTTTCCCTCCAGCAGCCAGCGCATCAGGAACGTCTGCGCGGGCAGGCTCTTCAGGGCCGTTCCGCCCTCGCCGGAGATGGAGAACTCCGGGTGGGTGATGCGGTAGGGGTGGCCGAGAAGGGTGATGCGGAACGCGCCGTTCTCAAACGGCGTGCCGGTGCGCGCGGCGGCCTCCTGCGGGTCGAGCGCGGCGAAGCGCTCGCAATAGTGGGCAAACGGGACCTCTTCCTTGTGATTTTCGATCTGCATAACGGCTCCTTATTCCGCCGAGGCGAAGCGCGCAGCGTCGGTGTGCGGGAGGAAGCAGGCCGCGACAAAGGCGTCCATGTAGCCCGGGTGCGTGGACAGCTCCATATAGGTCATGTTGCGGGCGACCTGCTCGACGCGGTCGTTGGCCTCGTCGGACAGGGCCATGGTATATGCGCCTGCGAGGGACGAGTTGCCGATGTAATGGAACAGCTCGAGCGGGACGTTCGGGAACATACCGATGCGGACGGCATTGCGCATATTGATGCCGCTGCCGATGCCGCCTGCAACATAGAAGCTCTCGATGACGCTCTCGTCCATATCCATGGCAGCAAGCAGCGTGTCGATGGCGGAGTAGATCGCGCCCTTGGCGCGGATGAAGTTGTCGATGTCGACCTCGTTCAGGGCGACCTCGCGGCCGGTGGCGGATTCCTCCGGCGTGGCGAGGATGTAGCGGCCGCAGCCGTGGCGGTCGTGGGCGACGCGCTTGCCCTCGCGGACGAAGATGCCCTTGGAATTCAGGATCCCGGCGTGGAACAGCTCGGCGATCGTATCGATGATGCCGCTGCCGCAGAGGCCGACGGGCTTCTGGCCCGGCTCGCCGATGATGCCGAACGTCGGCTCCATCGTCTCGGGGTCGATGACGCAGGACTCGATCGCGCCGTCCGTTGCGCGCATGCCGCAGGAGATGTCGCCGCCCTCGAAGGCCGGGCCTGCCGAGCAGGCGCACGAGACCATGAAGTCGCGGTTGCCGAAAACGATCTCGCCGTTCGTGCCGAGGTCGATGAACAGGGACAGCTCGTCGCGGTCCCAGAGCATGCTGGCGAACGTACCGGCGGTGATATCGCCGCCGACATAGGAGCCGATGTTCGGTGCAAGGCGGATGGCGGCGTCCGGATGGGCGGGCAGGCCGAGGTCGTGCACGCGCAGGCCGTCCCAGTGGAAGAAGGCGGGGATATACGGCTCCATGCGGACGGGGTCGGCATCCACGCCGACGAACAGGTGGTTCATCGTCGTGTTGCTCGCGACGCACAGGCGCACGATGCGCGCAGGCGGCAGCTTGGCATCCTTGCACAGGGTCTGCAGCAGGGGGACGAGCGTCTCCTTGAGGATGGCGTCCTGCAGCTTTTTGCGGCCGCCGGGCTTGCCCTGCTCGATGATGCGGTTGATGACGTCCGCGCCGTAGCGGATCTGGCCGTTGCCGCCGGACGCCTTGGACAGCAGGCGGCCGTCCTTCATGTCGAACAGCACGGCGGAGACCGTCGTGGTGCCGATGTCGATGCCGACGCCGCACATCGGGAGCGTGTCGTTCTGGCCGGTCACGTCGAAAACGGTGAAAATACCGTTCTGCAGCTCGCCGAGGACGCGCACGGCAAAGGCATTGTCGCGCAGAGTCTTCGGCAGGCGGCGCATGGCGTACCACGGCAGACGGACGGCGTCGATGCCGTCCTGCGCCTCGAGCGCGCGGGTCAGGCGCTCGTTATCGGGCATGGTGTCGTCAAGCGTCGGCTCATCGAGCTGAAGGTCGACGGCGCGGAAGCCGTTGCCGAGGCTGATGCCTGCACCTTGGACGCCCGCGAGCAGCTCCTCGAAGATACGGATCTCCTCGCCGCTGGACAGGTCGGCCGTCTTCATGCGGCTGCGGTAGGCCGAGGCGATGTCCGGCACGAGCACCACGGCGTCGGACGCCGCGTGCATGCAGCACGAAAGGCGCCAGCCGTCTGCATACTCCTCGTCGGAGATATGGGACGTCTGCGGGCCGGTCAGCTCGCCGGAGACGAGCTTCACGCGGCACTTGCCGCACGAGCCGTTGCCGGAGCACGGCGCATCGATGGCGACGTTGGCCTTGCGCGCGGCGTCGAGCACGCTCTCCTCCGGGGAGACCGAGATCACGACGGGCTTTTCATCGTTTTCAAATTGGAAGGTCAGTTCAAACATGATCGGTGATTCTCCTAAATTCTATATTCCGCCGGGGCGGGAGGGTTCAGATTATGCAGGGAGAGGCAAATGGAAAAGTTGAGCGAGGCCGCCAGCCGTGTTGTCATTGCGAGGCCCAGAAGGGGCCGTGG